>JADFOC010000001.1 GCA_022563075.1 Pseudomonadota bacterium | reverse complement strand
AGTGGACTATCATGATTGTCTTTGTTTGGATGATCATTAAGCCATTTTGTCAAATATGGAACAGATTTTACAATTCTAATTGGTCTAACTCCAGTCTTTCCGTCAACTTTGATTACTCCACCAAACTTGTCAATTGTAAAATCTTTAATCTTCATTCCTAGCAATTCACCTACTCTAGTTCCAGCTTCTGCATGAACTGAGAGCATTGCTTTGTCTCTTGATGAATCAGCACATACAGATAGAATTTTTTGTACTTCTTCATCTGTTGGCAGATCTTCACGAGTAAGTTTGTCTTTGATTTTCTTTGGTTTGATGAACTTTATCATATCCAGTTCACTATCTTCTGGCTTGTTTCTAGAACCTAATTTTACAAATCTGACAATTGATTTGATAGATATCTTTAGTACAGCAGTATAGCCTGTCTCTTTGCCATTTTCACTATGTTTAATCATCAATCGTGATACTAGTTCTCGAATATCTTTCTCAGTTACGTCTGTCCAATCTTTTTGTAACATTTTAGTTAGTAATGAAAAATGAGTCAAATTCTTGTATCTAGTATTCTCTGCTATGCTGTGAATAATCATATCATCGTTGTAATCATAGAGTAATTGTAGATTTTTTGTAGATAATATGCTCTCTTGCTTGTCTAGAAATCTTTGAATCCATTGTGCTCTTCTGTGAATGTTTTCTTTTTGAGAGACATTTGAGACTTGTTTTGACATTGATGCATATGTGTGCGTCTATGTTAATAACAGACTTGTCAAAATCATTGAGATATTATTTTGCGGTAAGTATGCCCACACAAGTAACAAGAAATTCTGATCGACTTAACAGATGCTCTTCCTAAACGGATTCTAGAATTAATTCCAGGCGCAATAAAGGACTTACATTTTTTGCAAAAAACCATCCTAAGTTCATACGGCATTCGAATTTTATGTCTACTGCTAATTCTACGTGCAAGAAAAGCTTGCCTTTGAGAAAGTTCAGGATTTTTTTTTGCATTAGTAATTGCATTTTCAATAAGAATTTGCATTCTCTCCATTGCAATTTTTCTAACTGCAGGTTTCACAGTTATTTCTTAAAGTACGCCTAAAAATTGGTTCTCATTATTATGAAAAAATGCAGTCAGCGGGATTCGAACCCGCGTCACAGGGTTGGAAACCCCGAATACTAACCAGGCTATACTATGACTGCAACAGAATGCAAATTTTACTTCCTACATAAAAATGGTTTTTTCGTACTCATAAAGAATTCTGGCAATTACAACATGACCTTCATAGGATTCATTACCAATAGAATATAGAGTACTTATTTTGTTTTGAATTGAATCAGAAAAATTTCCTTTTTGGAATCCTCCAAGCACAATACATGTATCATCTGAAATCTCTGCTGCAATTTTTTCAAAAGAGTTTAGCCTACCTTTTGTAGAAAATCCAATTACTGTAGATGGATTAATTTCATCTAGTAACTCTGAAAATGTTTTTTCCTTAATCTCAAGTAATACGTCATTATCTGCTATAATTTTTTTTTCTTGATACAGCTTCTCAATTAGACCTTCAAATCTGTGATATGATTTTGGTACATGAACATTTTTACCAAAGTATATCACTTGATCATCAATTGTATGAACAAAAAGTTTCATTTTATTTTGAAGATATAATGGAATTGTAGTAGCTTCAAGTATTGAAAAGTGTACGAGATCTGGTCGCCCTCTTTTAATTTCATTTTTGATTCCTTTCATTGCTGCAAAATGCCAAGAATTATCGAGTAAAATTTCAGATGTACGTTTTCCAAGCTTTCTTGCATGAGAGACAACTGATGGATGATTTTTTAGTTCAGATGGAACAAGTTCTAATGCGGATTCAGTTAAAATTAAAGAAATCATTTTAGTTAATCATTTCTATTTGTTTTTTAAATTCATACCATCCAGATTTTGGATTACCATTAACATCAACAAGACCAGCATTGCAAACATAATGATTTAGTCTTTCAATAACGTATTCACTACTACCTAAACCAGACCCACCTCCAACACTGATACTTTTATCTCCAATGTCTTGTTGTTCTGTAACACAAGTACCTTCTAGTCTATCATATTGCCTGTACCATGTTAAAAATTCAATTTCAGACTCATTTTCTGAATAAAAATTGAATAATTTATCCAAGAAATCTTTTTGAGAAGCAGTATTTCCATCTACAAAATCTGATGTACTCCAGCTGATCTCAAAAAACGCAATTTTTTTGTTTGGTACAATTTCAAATACTTTCTCTAAATCTTTAATGGCTTCTTGAGGAGTTTTTACAATATCATTTAGAGTATCGACTGGAAAATATGAAAATGCAACAAAATCCCCAATTGCTAAATCACTAACAATATGTTTCAAATTTTTATTTAATACATGATGTAACGCAAAGGAATTTCCAAATTTTACATTAGGATGTTTTTCTTTTATTTTTTCATAAACTCCAGAAAATAGCTCTTTGTATACAGAAATATTTTGTTCATAGTAACGAAATTGAGATTCAGTTTCACCACCAATAATTACAGTATCTATGATATTATATCGTGAAAGAATTGCATCAAGAACATTTACGAGTCTTTCTTCTCCAATAGAGTTAAGAGATGGTTTTCCAATCCAATCAGGAAATGGGCCAAGTGTTTCTCCATTAATTACTGAAAAGAAGAGTGTTACTTTGAGATCATTTTTTTCATTTAACCCAAACATTACATCTGATTGTTGCCAATCATATTCTCCACGTACAGGTTCAACTATATTCCAAAAAATATAGATATTGCTTCTTCCAATTCCAGTTTTTGATGCTTGAGAGTAAATTTGATCTAATTCTTGCAAGGTAATAGATTGATTTGGAGAATTAATTACAAGACCAATTTTTTCATTAGTTTTCTGATTAGTTATTTCTGAACTCGGAAAGCTCAAAACTATAGCTGCTATTACAATAATTACTATTAGACCTATAGTTACACCAAGAATCTTCATATTCATACTGATTGAAAAAGAAAAGAAAGTAAAAAAGTTGTGATTCTGTTATTTATCCAGAAGTACATCCACTGTATCCACATTCAATGCACATACTACAACCTTCTACAAAGACTAAGACATTTTTGCATGTTGGGCATAAACGATCTTCTGAAATCTCTTCTTGTATTACTGGTTCAGCTTTGAGATCATTCTCGTGAACTTTAATTGCAAGTGCAGCATTGACTTGGGATTTTATGTATGAATTTGTGATATTTGCTGTAACATAATCAGTAACATGCTCAGTTGGAGTAACCTCAAATGTTTTTTGTGCATTTTCACTTGTCATGTGAAGTACTTGTTTGTGTCTCGAGCCATCACGGTAAACTGTAATTCCTTTTAGTCCTAATTCATGTGCTAATAGATATGCAGATTTAACATCTTCTACGGTAACATCATATGGCATGTTGATTGTTTTTGCAATTGCATTTCCAATCCAGTCTTGCCATACTCCTTGAGCCATTAGATGATCAGCCCAATGAATATCCATTGCGGTTACGAAAACATCTTGCATCCATTGTGGGATTTCATCTAGTCCTTTCAATGAACCATAGTTATCTGCAATCTTTGCAAGAATTTCATCGCTGTAAAGACCATTTTCTTTTAAGACTTCTTCAACAATCTTGTTTGTATAGAAGAATCTTCCAACAGTAACTCTCTTTTCAAACACAAGAGCAAATGCAGGTTCCATTCCGTTTGAACAATCTGCAATCATAGAAAGCGTACCAGTTGGGGCAACTGTAGTAGCTAATACATGTCTAATACCATATTTTTTGATTTTCTCAATTAATGCATCCCATTCATAGGAGTGAGATTCTTTGGGTTTTTCATAATATCCTGATACTGGAATTTTCCCTTCAGGATATTCTGTCTTTGAACAAAGTGGGAATTCACCACGAGATTTTGCAAGAGCAACACTTTCTTCCATTGAATAGTATGTTAGAGCTTCAGCTAGTTTGGATTGTAGGTCATATCCTTCTTTGGAATTGTATGGAATTCTTAGTTTGTATAAGAGATCAGCAACTCCCATTACTCCAAGCCCAATTCTTCTAGACTCTTTTGATGCTACATTGATCTCTTCAACTGGATAGTTATTTACATCAATAATATTATCAAGGAACTTTGTTGTCTTTCTAATTATTTCTTCATATCTTTGCCAATCAAATTCATAAGATCCATCTGCTTGTCTCTTGACTAAATTAACTAAATTGATAGAACCAAGATTGCATGATTCGTATGGATAAAGACTTTGTTCACCACAAGGATTTGTTGCTCTTAGTGGTGCTTGTCTTGCTTTGGCAAATACATTGTATTTGTTAATTTGATCAAAGAATATCAATCCAGGTTCTCCACTTTTCCATGCAGATAGAGCAATTAGATCAATTAGCTGATGTGCATTGATTTCTTTAACTGGTTTTTTGTCACGTGGACTACGTAAGACATAGTTACCATCATCAGTATTAACAAGTGCATTCCAAAAGTCTTCCCAGATACCAACACTCACATTAAAATTTTCTAAAACACCTGGTTCTGTTTTATTTGTGATGAATTTTTCAACATCAGGATGCCACGTTTCAATGATTCCCATGTTTGCACCACGTCTTTTTCCTCCTTGCTTAACAACTTCAGTTACAGTATTGATGATATTCATGAAGGATACTGGCCCAGATGCAACACCAGATGTTGATGCTACAATATCACCCTCCTCACGAAGATCAGAGTAGTTAATTCCAACGCCACCGCCTGACTTGAAGATTAATGCTGCATCAGAAGTTGTTTTCATGATTTTTTCCATGTCATCACCCATACCAAGTACAAAACATGCTGAGAGTTGTCCCAATCTTCCACCAGCATTCATCATTGTTGGTGAATTTGGTAGAAAGGTTTGTGAGGTCATCATCTCAAAGTATTCAGTTATTTTATCTGCATAATCATCAAGCTTCTTTGCTGCTAGTAATGTCAGAAGATCTTTGAAGTTAATCTTCATCTGACCTTTGTTTGCAAGTGTAACATAGTGATTTATCAAGGATCTAAAATGCCATTTGTTAAGATAATAATTTCCAACTTTGAATTTATAGTCAAAGGCATCTAGTTTTTCAAGATAAGATTTAGCTTCATCTATATCTTGTTTAATATTTCCTGCTTTGTCAAATACTTGTGAATCATATAGAATATCACCAATTCCTACAAGAATTGCAACTCTTTCAAACATTTGAGTTGGGGATTCAATAATCTCATTTTTTCCATTTCTAAAAAGATATCTTGATGCCAACACTCTCAGGCAATTCAAATCAAATTTTTTGGAAACTGGATCAAGTGCCTTTAAATTCAAAACTCTCATTTTTTCATGTCTTAATTTTCTTCTCTCGTGTCTGTAAACGATGTATGCTTTTGCTATATCGCTATTACCGCTATCAATTAAAGTTGATTCCACAATATCTTGTATATCTTCAACAGTAGGTGTTCGTGAGCTAGTAAATCCTTGTTCAACTAATTTGTTAACTACGTTATTTGCAAGTTGATCGGCCAGACTACGATCTGCTTTAGAGGTAGCAGCTAATGCTCTGAATATAGCATTTGAAATTTTATCTTTATTAAAGACAGTTACTGTGCCACTACGCTTACGGATCTCATTGATAGTATTTTCTATTTGTGAATTATCCAATAATAATCTCCCCGCAAGAGTTATGATCAATGTGGGTATAAATGATTCTGCAATTTTTTCTTAAAGCTCGGTGCAAAAATATTGACACATCGATTATGAAGTTCATATTCAAACAACTTTAACAGTAGACTGATGATCGCTATATCGATAACTGATCAAAAAGTTTTGAAAAATGATCGTAATTAGTTTTTCATTTACGAAATTCAGACAATGTATGGTGACTTGCATTTTGGACACTTGTTTTCAAATGGTTCATCTTTGAAACCACACTCACCACAAATTGCAATCTCCTTAACAGGTTTAAAAGAAGAGATCAATGTAGATGCTTTCTCGATGGATTTTTTTATTTCATCAATCTTTGCGTCTTTGTCAATTTTTAGTTGTACTAATAATCCTCCATTAAGTAATTTTGAGAACTTGTTACACTCACTGATAGGCTCACTTTTGATGGTATAGTCACCAATTTCAGAGGCATTAATCATCATTCCTTCAGAATAAGAATCACTTTCCATTGAATGAAGGGCAGAATTCTTGCCATATTTCTCACCATCAAGAGTAGCAAAACGACGTGAACCTTCAGTTTCAGTCATACAAATAGCCACAGAATTGCCTAATTCCTTGCCTTTTTTGGTAGCAACATCAACTGCAGTTTCAATGACTTTATGAAGAATATTTCTACCTTCTTTGTTGTCTTTGAATCCAAGTATGTTAAAGACCGATTCTTTGAGTCCTACCAAATTTACAACAAGAGAAACAGAACTTCTTTGCATGTATTGAGTATTCTTTGCAAGAATTGGGTTAAGTCCTCTTCTTGTGATATCTGAGATGTCTTTCTTTCTTAATGCCATTGAAGATAATGCAGGTTTCATTAGTAATGCAAGTCTTGCTCTAAAGTAAGTTTCATCTTTGTTTGATTCAAAGGCAAGTCTTGGAAGATTAATGGAAACAGATTGTAGTAATATTGAAAGCGGACCTGTATTCTTTATGTATTTGTTTGTTACACCATTACTAGACGTTTGACCTGGAGCAAACATTACTTTTCCACCAAGTGAAATTATTTCAGCTATTGATTGTGAGACATCAGTAATCTTTCCTTTTTCATGATCTATTATCAAACCAATTTTTGGTATTGGTGTAATCTTTGTATAATTTTTGTATGCATTGATAATTGAATTAATTATTTTTGTGTCAGTTCCTAATTGTAATCTAATTGAAACAATAGTACTTTTTTTGTTGTATTGGGAAGTTGTTGATGCAGTTGCAAATGCATTAGTTAGTTTTTGTTCAAGTTCTGGAAGAGACTTTGAATGTTTTAAAAACACCTGAACTAATCCGTCAAGTACAATTTCTTGTGAAGCTTCCTTTGAAATAAGAGATATAATGACAGACAATGAACTTGTAATCTCATCAAGTTGTTTTGATGCAGGAATTCTTGATACATCAAGATATTTTCCACCAAGATCAATTCCATCTTCAATCAATTCTTTGACATTAACAAATATTGTATCAGGAATCATGGACCAGATTCCAGGGTTTGTAACATGCAAGTCTCCAGAAAGATGAGAATCTGCAACATCTTTTGGTAAGATATTAGTAAACAAGTGTTCAGCAAATACTCTCTGACCAGTGTTAAACAGAAGACCTTCAGCACCATTATTCACATTATCTAAGTTGGTAATCATCTCCTGGACATCATAAACAGGCAAACCTAGGCGTGCTAGTTTGTTTCTATATTCCTCGTGACCATGTTCTAAGAGAACAGAATTTACTAGTTCTCTAATAAGTGAGCCTGTTAGATAGGTAGTCTGATATTTGTAAATTCTGTTTTCAACTTCTTCGGTAATTTTTTGTGCTAGTTCTAATGGAAGACTTCCTTCACGAACTAGTGATTGAATGATTTTATGAGAATTAAATTCTTCAATGGATTCATGTGATGTTCTAACATACATTTTTCCACTTTCAATAATTGATCTTTCTTCAATTTGTCTTGCCAAGCTCAAAACTAGTTTTCCGAGATTTGTAATAGTATAGCGTCTTTCAGATTTGTTAAGTGCAACAAGGGATTGTCTTAGTAATTTTCTCAAGTGATATGCAAATTTGCCACTTTCTTTTTTGGACTTGAATCCAGCTAGAGATTTTAATTCAGAATAAGTTAAAGGGCCCTTGGAATTTAGGATTCTGAGAATATCAATTCTGTTGGGACTTGCCATAACAGAAAAGATCATTCTTACACGTTTTGATGTAGATTGTAAGATTCCACCTCTATTTTGTTCAAGTTCTGAATCGAAATTAGAGTCTAAATCTGAATCTAAATCTGAATCTAAATCTGAATCTAAATCTGAATCTAAATCTAACTCTTCTTTTTCCAATTCCATGTATTTTTCTAAATTATGAGGTAATTAAGACTTATGACTGTATGAATTCTGACAATTTTTAATCAAATGAGTAATTGAAAGACAAAGATTTCTAATATTATAGATCTCATTTTAAAAAAAATAGAAAAATGATCATGTATAAAGATCTATTAGGATTAATTTTCTTTGACATCAAGTGAAAATTCAGATGTAGAAAGTTTCTGTCCACATGATGGACACTTACCACTGTAAGGATTCATTACATCTTTTAATGATTTTAACATCTTCATGTTTGTGATCTTTTCTCCACATTTACCACATGTAACTTCTACCGACATGAAAATGATCACCTATACAAAATTATTAAGAATCGATTTTGATTTTTTTTAATTATTCAAGCAAATTAATTTACTGCTTTTCAATGATAATTCCACGATCATCAAAACCAGTTATTTTAGCTCTTGTTCCAACTGATAGATCTGCAGGAGTAGCAATTTCTGGCATAAATCCAGAAATTCTCAAATGTGTGTCATCCAGTTGTAGTACGACAAATGCATATGGTGTGTATTTTTCAAAGCCTGCAGGCGCAATAGTGATTATAGTAAAAGTAGCAACTGTGCCTAGACCGTCTAAAATAACATCCTCAAATCCTTTGCTGCCACATTTTAGGCAATAATAGGCTGTAGATAAATGAAGATAACCACAATCAGTGCATTTGTGAGTTAGAAGTTTGCCTTGTTTAGCATGTTGAATAAGTTGCTCTTCAATAGACATTTTACACACTTTGAAACACATGAACAGCACAACTTGCGCCAGTTGCACCAAAGTTATGAGTTAAACCAATCTTTGCATCTTTAACTGTTCTTTGACCAGCATTTCCAGTTAGTTGATCAAATACTTCTACTACTTGTCCAACACCTGTAGCTCCAATTGGATGTCCTTTTGATTTAAGACCACCTGAAGGATTAATTGAAATATCAGAATTTAATTTTGTTCTACCTTCACGAACAGCTACAACACCTTTTCCTTTTTCAAAGAATCCCAAGTCTTCAGTATCAACTATTTCTGCAACTGTGAAGCAATCATGTACTTCAGCAAAGTCTATATCTTTTGCAGTGAGACCTGCCATTTTGTATGCAGCTTCAACTGCAATTTTTGTACTTGGAATTGTTGTTAGATGTTCACGTCCTTGCAATGCAGCAGGCGAACCTCCTCTGCCAGAACCAATTACTTCAATGTAATCACCACCATTATCTTTTGCAAATTTTTCAGAACAAAGAATTACAGAGCTTCCACCATCAGAGAAGGGACAACAATCATAAAGTTTAAGAGGACTTGCAACTACTGGAGAATTCATTACATCATCAATTGTAATTTTTTTCTGCATGTGAGCTTTTGGATTAAGTATACCATTATCATGATTCTTGACTGCAACTCTTGCAAAGTCTTCTTCAGTTGCATCAAATTCTGTCAAGTAAGCTCTTGCCATTGATGCAAATAATCCTGGAAATGATGCACCAGCTTGACCTTCATAGAAAAAGTCTGAACAATATGCAAAGTAAGTTGTTGTCCATTCAGTTCCTGTGTGAGTTACTTTTTCAACACCAGTTACAACAAGACAATCATAAAATCCGGCTGCAACATTTGCAAAAGCCTCTCTAAAAGATACAGAACCACTTCCACATGCAGACTCTATTGTTAATGATGGTTTATCTGGAATACCCAGTCTGCTCATTAAGACAGGACCAAGATGTACTTGCTTATCTGCAACTCCAAAAACATTTGAAATGTAAGATGCTTTGATATCTTTTGGATCAATTCCTGCACTTTCTATGGCTGAAACTGATGCCTGAGTCATGATATCTGCTATACTTTCATGTAATTTACCATATTTGGTACTACCAGCACCAAGAACACAAACCTTTTCCACTAATGTCACTGACCCCAATCCCTATAAAAATTGTTTTAGTAAATTCATCACTATGTCACCAAAGAAAAAAAGTCTTCAAATTTTTCAGACAAAAAAGACCACAATAAGACATGTAATAAAAATTACAAAGTCACAAACTAACATCTTCAAAAAAGAGATTATCCAGTACTTTGATAGTAATGGATTTCTATCTTGGTCTGCAAAAGAGAAAAAATACATGATTCTTGGGACAAATGCTCCAAAAAAAGGACTAGTACAATGTCCTGAATGTAAACTTGGAGAATTGATGGTCATTAGATCACAAGCAACAAGAAAGCGATTCATGGGTTGTTCTAATTATTATGGTGGATGCAAAGCATCATCACCATTATTACAAAAAGCAAAACTTAGAGCAACAAAGAAACCTTGTGATATATGCAAATGGCCGATGATAATTTTTCGCTATTCACGAAAACAAAAATGGACTAAACAATGTTCAAACTTTTATTGTGAAAGCAGAAAGTCTAAGCCTTCAAAGTAGGATAAATATCTGTTCTTCTGTTTTTAAGTAATGGTAAAATTTTTCTTATTTTTTTTACTTTATTCAGATCAATGTTAACAAAACCTATACATTGCTTCTTTTTCATATCAAGCAAAATTTTTCCATATGGATCAACTACCAAACTTCTTCCACAGTAAATATTTCCAACCTGATCTGGTGCAATTACATAACATCCGTTTTCAATTGCTCGTGTTTTGTTTATTGTAATCCAATGTTCTTCTTTCATGTTACCTTTTACCCAAGCAGATGGTACAACTAAAACTTCAGAACCTGCAACAGCAAGTGATCTTGCCATCTCTGGAAATCTTAAATCATAACAGATCATCATACCAACTTTTCCAAGAGATGTCTTTACAGGTTTTGTAATCTTAGAGCCTGAAACCATTTTATCTGATTCCTTAAATCCTAACGCATCATAGAGATGAATTTTTCTATAAGTGGAGATTACTCTACCTGACTCGTTAACTACAAAAGAAGTGTCATATACACGATCTTTCTTTCTACTTTTTTCATAAAATGAACCAATAACTTGAATATGATTTATTTTTGCAGCTTTTGCAATTGTTGTGACAAAATTTCCTTTAATTGTTTCAGCCAAGTTTGCTAGTTGTTTTGCAGTTTGGGAAGAATTTGTGTAAAACATTATAAATTCTGGAAATGCGCACAATGTTGCATTTTTTGAAGAGGCTTTTGAAATATATGAAATAATTTTTTTAAGATTATCTTCTTTTTTTGTTGATGCCTTAAATTGAACAACTCCAACTTTCATGTGATTAATTATTCAAATGACAATAAAAGGATAAACTGGGTTACATTTTTGATTAATTGTAAATAAGTGTAAAAAAATATCTTGATAATTGGATCTTAAGACCAGCAACGATTAGTTATTTGGTGACAGTTCCAATTGAATTAAGTTTGAAAAAAATAGTATATAGATCGTACTGATGATTCCTACTATTCTCTTTTAAATGAAACTTCTAAAATGATTATTGGTATTCACATGCTAAAAAGTTATCTGCTAGTTTACCGTCGTCCAAGGATTGGGCAATTTGGCCCAATCTTTTTTATTAAAATAATAAAAAATCTAGATTTGTATTGTACAAGGTGATCTTCTTGTACTATATACTAGAACACAGATAACTAGTATTCACAACTGTCTTCCAGCTAAAAACCAATTTTCTTTAGGATTGTCTTCAAAAACAACAATTACATGATTTTCTTTTGTTTTGAGAATCTCTACTGCTGATTTTGTGATTGCTTTTGCAAATTCATCTTTTTGTTCCTGTGTTCTACCAGGATACATTGATATTGTAATCAATGGCATGTTAATTCCAAATAGATTCAGCGATTTATGTTTTCAATAATCTGATCTATAGCCATATCTTGTACCATACATAAAATCAGATCTGTGTGTTCTTTTGTAAATGTAACCAGTTGCTAAACCAATCACAAATCCACCAATGTGTGCAAGATATGCAACTCCTCCACCTGCAATACCAAATCCTCCTATGAAAAATGGAAGTAAATTCTGAAATACCAACCAAAATGGTAAGAACCATCTGGCTTGAATGTGCATCATTCTCCAAAAGAATCCCATCATCAAGAAAGTTTGAATTCTTGCTTTTGGGAAAATTACGAGATATGCTCCTAATACTCCAGAAATTGCGCCAGATGCACCAACTGCAGGAATAACACTGCTTGGATCACCAAAGATGTGAATTAATCCTGAAGTAACTCCCCACATTAGATAAATTCCAAGAAACTTTATTTTTCCAAACTTTTGTTCAATGTTATCACCAAAGATCCACAAGAACCACATGTTACCAGCAAAGTGAAGAATGCCACCATGCATGAAAGTTGAACTAATCAAAGAGATGTATGGAATACTTGGACATAAAATTTTAACAGGTCCTGCACCAAAATCAATTGCAGAAAAATTTGCACCAGTTACACAATTTGGAACTGCTCCCCAATCATAAAACATTACAAATGCATTTTGGTTTGAAAAATCAAAAAACTGTCCAGTAATTGCTACTTGAATAAAAAATACGATTGTATTTGCAATTATTAATGCTATAGTTACTTTTGGTTTAAAACCTGGAGGATGTGGATTTTCATCACGTAATGGAAACATCAGATATTTAGATTCGATGAAAATCGTATAATAACATTCTTCAAGCTAAGTCCACTTGTTAGGATTTTTTTTGCGGATTTGCTTTCCATCAATTGTGATTTGATCTTTTTCTTCAAAGACAGTATGCCATTTTCCATTACTTGGAAAAATTTTATTCATTTCATTCACTCTGTGATTAGTTGGTGCTTTGTTCATCAAAGCTCCCCATCTCATGTTTGGAATTTTTGGCATGATATCATTGATGTCTTTCATTACACTATCACTCTACAAAATTTCTTTAAAAACCTATGACTGAATCCTCAAAATTCCTTCTTTGATCAAGAATTGAATTCCTTGAACAAATGAATCATCATCAATTGAACCGTCTGCCCACCAGCCTGCATTATTTTTTATCCATGATGGAATTTCATTTGAACCAGAACTAGCACCTTGTGTAGTTGAAGGAATCTTTAGAACATCTTCTTTGATCAAAAATTGAATTCCTTGAACAAATGAATCATCATCAATTGAACCGTCTGCCCACCAGCCTGCATTATTTTTTATCCAACTAGGAATTTGTGTTTTCTCAGATACAGGAAGTGTGATAGTACCTGATGAGCCTGATCCTATTTCAATAATAGCTGTACCAATTCCAGCATATTTTGGATCATAATCTAATCCAGTTCCTAAAACGTGAACATTAATTCTAATTTGGCCTTGAGAAGGAACAAAAATTCTTTGAACATCAATTCCTTCATTAGAAAGAATTCCCAAAATTAAAGGATCATCTCCAACATTAGTAGCTAATTCTTGACCAGATTCATCAAAAACAAAATAGGCATATCTAATATCTTTTATGAGTTCTCGATTATTATTAAAGAATGTAAACTCGAATGGAATTTCTTGATTAGTGCCATATTTTCTATCCCATGAGATTTTTACAGTAGTTGGAACTTTGTTATCGTTTGTTGCAGAAACAACAAGATAAAATTCAGTTGAACTTTTTGATACTTCACTTAGTGGAACTAGTTTCAAGTTCATCTCTTTATAGTCATAGTTATCTGGTCCCAATACTTGGTTGATTCTTTGTAATTCACTTTTTGAGATCATAAAATGAATAATGTTGATATCTTTATTTGTATAAGGATCATTAAGTAATGCCCTCTGATCAATTTCTACACCATTAACATATCCTTTGAATTGTATTCCTTCTGCATAAGGTAAAAATGATTTTGGAACTTTGACTTCTTCATGTACTACTTGTACCAAGTCAACATATTCTGGGCTCCAATCAAATGGCATGTCAAATGAAATTGAATTGTCTGATTGATCAAATTTGAAGTTTTCAATATCATCATAGTATGTTTTTATAACAACTGGAATTTCTTCAGCGTTTGCAATTGGGATAAAAAAGTTTTGTTCCTGTGCAACGCTAACAAAAGTCTCATAACGTAACGGTTCTAAAAGTAAAGTTCTTGGACTAGTAGCTGCTACAATATCAACTTTAATCGTGTACAATCCACCTTTAACAAAAATTGGACCAGCAATTGTTGGTCTTCCACAAACATCCAAGTTGTCATCAGTACATGCTGGTCCTTGTACAAATAATGCACCAGGAGCACTAACATGTTCAGAACCAAAATAAGTTGTACATTGATGAAGATAAACTTCATTACATCCAAATATTGGTTTAATTTTAACATCTAATCGTCCATCTTCATCATAAAAAAAGCTCCTAGCTAAAAGTTCACCACTTTGCCATAGTTCTACTCCGTATGTTACTTGATCAAGATTCTTATCAGTTAATGTATCAAAGAAACGTATTTGCATGTTAGCAGAAGTAATTTCACCTACTGTAATATCAGATGGACTTAGTTGTGTACGTACAGTTACTTCCATGTCACCAAATGAAATAGGTGGTGCTTGATCCCCTCCAAGTCCATGTCCAAATGCATTTGGAACAATAGCAGGAATTGTGAAAATAGCAATAGTAATTATGAATAATACTAACTTTGTGTACAACAAAAAAATTATGTTATTTCCATATTTAAAGCTGGCACAGAATTTCTATGCATGATAATTTTTTTTGGAATATAAAATGTTATTTTAATTTATTATACTAAAATACAAATTACGAGAAATGCTTCAATTCCAATGTTATCATCCAAGTTTGAAAAAATTATGTCATTTCAAAAGTTCCAGAGAGGTTTTTAAGTATCTATTCAAGTAACTTGTATGATGAAGACTTTAGCAATTTGCTCATTCTTCGTATTATTTGCTATCGTAGCTGGAATAGGTGCAATAACACCAGTTGCTTTTGCAGAAGTCACAATTGTACCAGTAGCAGGCTCTGGTGTTTCAGGATGTGAGGATGCAGGTGGATGCTATATTCCAATGGAAGCAACAGTTGATGTTGGTGAAAAGGTAATATTCTCAAATACTGATTCTAATCCACATACATTCACATCAGGATCTGCATCTGCTGCTACACTAGATGTGTTTAATTCAGACTTGATAAAAGCAGGGGGATCCTGGACATTGGATAAAGAACTTGAAGAAGGTGAATATCCTTATTTCTGTATGATTCATCCTTGGATGCAAGGTTTGATCATAGTACAAGAAGCAGCAGCTGAAGAAGAGATTATGGAAAAAGAAGTTGTAGAAGAGGTTATGGAAGAAGAAGTTGTAGAAGAGGTAATGGAGGAAGAAGTTGTTGAAGAGGTTATAGAAGAAGAAGCCGGCAGGTCGATCTTACTGGACAGTGGGCTAAGCGACAAAGAGATTGATGAAGTATTTGCCAAATTTGATGTGATGCATAGAGCAAAAGTTTAGAGCACCTATATCGAGGCTCGCACAGACAAAGACGCCTGTAACAAATGTTGCTGACAAAACATCTGCCATGATGATGTAGCTATGCAACAATGTTCATTGGAGGGTTAAAACCAAATGGAAGGCATTAAGAATTACTATGAAGAAGCGGTAGTGGCCAAGATTGGCTTGTATGCTGAAAAATTTGCCGAGTTATCAGATAATGACTTGTCGGATATCGCCTGCATCGCACTCAATCAGTTGCCCTCGCGTTATTTTCGACACGGAATAGATTTAAGCTTCTACACGGACGCCGTAGAACAGACAAAAATGGACAAGAAAATCGATAATGCGATCGATTTTGCATTTGAACTAGTGAAGAAAAGTCCCCACCCTGATTTGGATTGATACAGTCTTTAGAGGGCATCTGTAATTCTAGGATTAGCATATTCCGATTGAGCTGGCATCGCTAAAAAACGGCCAGGATTTATCATTCAGTTATCGCGAGTTTGTTCTTTACAAAACACTCCTTCTATGAATCTCCTGCCCTGCAGGGCAAAACGGCTGCTTACTCGTTAACTGAAAGACTAATAAGTGGCCTAACACCAATTATCGCTTCACACAAATAAATGTGGACTCTGTTAGAGACGGCGTTAAGATTGGCCAGATATTCACGATGGGGGATTAGTTATGGCGTCCGGTAAGTGCATAAAAGTATTATTCATATTATCCAGCCTGTGTTGCTGCTGGCTTACTGTAAGCCAGGCGCAATCTAATGATGATGGCAGCCTGGGAGGTTCTGAATTACTGGCTAATCTATCGCTGGTCACCGATGCCATGCTCAGCAGTCCTCCATCAAGCGATTGGCTGATTTGGCGACGCACCTATGACAGCCATGGCTATAGCCCCCTGGATCAACTGAATAAGCAAAACGTGGCTAACTTGGAACAGGCATGGCGTACTGACCTGACTCTTGGCACCAATATGGCAACGCCTTTGGTTCATGATGGAGTATTGTTTCTGTTAAGCACACAGGACACTGTAGTGGCATTGGATGCCAGTTCCGGTGCACAGTTGTGGAGTTACAAACACGAGTCAGCGTCCATCGCCAGCGCGAAAATTGGTATCGCCCTGCATGGTGACAAAGTTCTGGTGCCAACGGCTGATCTCCATGTGATTGCTCTCGATAGCAAGACCGGCTCGCTCATCTGGGATCATGCAATTACCACGACGCAATCGGGGCCGATTCCCTACTCGTTACGAAGTGCTCCATTGGTTGCAGGCGGAAAAGTCATTCAAGGTGTTACCGCGACGATGGTCCCGGAAGGTGGTTTCATCGTTGGGCTGGATCTCGACACAGGCGAGGAATCATGGCGCTTTCATTCGGTAGCCAGGCCAGACGAGCCCGGGGGTAATAGCTGGAACAACTTGGCATTGGCAGAACGCAGTGGCGGTTCAGTTTGGGTGCCCGGCAGCTATGAGCCCGATCTGGATCTGGTCTACTTCGGAACGGCGCCAACCTATGACACGGCGCCGTTGTTGTCCTCGATCAATCAACCTGGTATCAGTAACGATGCCCTTTTTACTAATGCGACGGTGGCACTCAGACCCGAGACTGGCGAGTTGGTCTGGTACTACCAGCATATGGCTAACGATCAATGGGATCTGGATTGGGTTTACGAGCGACAAATCGTCGATCTCACTCTCGAAGGGGTGGAGCGAAGGGTCATCGTAACGGCAGGTAAAATGGCGCTGTATGACGCCGTCGATGCCGCGACCGGAGAGTACCTGTTTTCGCTGGATGCCGGTTTGCAAAATATCGTAACCGCTATCGATCCTATAACCGGTGCAAAAACGATTCATCCCAATGCCATTCCAAATGCAGAAGAATCTCATTTGATCTGTCCATTCGCCAACGGCGGTAGAAATTGGCCCTCTGCTGCAGTTAACCCTGTAAGCAAAATGTTATACCTGCCCCTTGCTGAAATATGTATGAATGGTGGACCCACTGGCCGAGGTGGAATCATGACTACCGGTGTCGGCATGACACCGCAACCGCTTGCGGATAGCGATGGTAAATTTGGTCGACTGCAGGCATTCAACTTAGAAACGCAGGAGTTGGCCTGGAACTTCAGAGAAACAGTGCCGCCGACTTCTGCCGCGTTGGCTACCGCTGGAGGATTGGTGTTTGTGGGAGCTCTGGATCAATCGTTTAAAGCATTCGATGATGCCACCGGCGAGGTCCTATGGCAGACTGATCTGGGAGATATAGCGGCTTCATTTCCAATTTCCTACAGCGTCGAAGGCAAACAATATATTGCGGTTGTTGTAGGTCAGCTGAGTCTGCATGCGAATATATGGTTAGGCACGATAACTGGCTTCCTGGGGCAAGATGACAGCCCGGTAACCAATTTGCAGCGTAGCGGGCCAGCCATAGTAGTATTTGCCTTGAAATAGAACAGAGCACAATACAGCAGCGGATGAGGGCAGAAGCATCTCATCTTGCTGCCACTGCAATTCTAGTACTGTCTTCCACGGCAGTTGGCTACGGCTAACTTCCTAATGCAATCTAGACCGTGGTTAATACTCAGGTCTAGATTCCTTCCGCTCTGTCGATTTGATATTTCCGTGCAGATTTTCAAAGGTGTTGTCGCGTCAATGTTAAGATCGAATTTAAAATGAACTACGTGAATTTTTTAAAATTGTATCAAGGTAAAGGCATTTCCTCACTTTCCGCGGCCCTGGCTGGTTGAAACGCGGCAACCGGTGTCTCGGTACGAATTTGTTCCAACCAGAAAACACCATCGAAAGGAGCGCTGTTGCCGCGCGTACCCAGGAAATCAATATCACCATCCCGATCGAGGTCGCGGGCGATAAACTTGTCGAACATGCCGCGCTTGCGGCGAGAAATGTCATGTCGAGTCCATGCCGATTTGGCGTCGCCAGGATTTTCAAACCAACCGAGTCGACCGAGAGCATCACTGCTGTCAACGTCACCGTCCCCGGTCCTTGGTCCTCGACTATAACTGCCAGCGATCACGTCCATGTCGCCATCACCGTCAATGTCTGCCACTTCCAATCCGGTTATACTGTCCGGGGCAAATGAGCCGATAAAGTAAGCGTTCCAGGCATCATCGATAGGTTCTGGTTGTTGCAACCAGGAAAGGCCGCCAGGTGTGGCGGTGATGATGTCCAGACGACCATCGCCATCGAGGTCCGTGTATGCCAGGTTAAAACCTGCCGCGCGAGAACCGTTGATGCCAATGGCATGTTCACGGAATTCCAGCGCGCCATCACTACTTACATTTTCGAAGAAGATCAGGCGTTGCTCTCCGCGACTACCCACAATGATATCCAGGTCTCCATCGCTATCCAGATCGACTGGCTCGGCGTTTTGCGGCACGCTGTAGCGACCTAGCACGATCTCCCTCCAGCTATCGCCCCGCAGGGGATCGCCAGTGACCTTAAACACTGAAACCGCCGTAGAGCGAGCAAAATCTTCAGCGGCCGGGCGCTGCGCGCCTTTATTCGCAGCAACAGCTTCGGGAATGCCATCACCATCGAAATCCGCCATAAATACGCGAATGTATGAACCACGGCCTTCGGTCATCGGCAGAATCAGTCTAGGCCAAGTTTCGGTGCGACTATTGGGGCCTGGATTTTGCAGATAGATCAAGTGTGACAATTCGGCGGCCACCATGATGTCTAGATAACCATCGCCATTAACATCCGCGATAGCCGCATCTTCAGGAGCGGCGGCGTCTGTTGCTTCCGCGATAGTAATATTTATCCATATATCTGGATCTTCTGAGCCAAAGGCAATTCGGACATATCCCTCAGGCGGCGGCACAAAATCTGGATCGGGTACCGCTGAATCATAGGTGCTATCGGATTCATGCACAGACACGACGTCTTCATAGCCATCTTTGTCGATATCTGCAACCACGAGTCCATCACCGCCACTGAGCGCAAAGCCTGCGATGGATGGATCATCAATAATGTGCTCCTTCCAGCTGATATAAGCACCGTTTGCCGATCGCGCCCGAGTTGGCGTGTCCCCCACCGGTGTCTGGGCAAGCAGGGGATTACTGGTGAACAAGTATAAAGCGGTTAAGAGAGAGCTTATTTTGATCATGCTTGGCTTACCATATTGCAGAACTGAAGATCGATTTGTCCATGATAGCTTATCTGTAGCGGCGTATATCCTGCTTGTGGCTATTGCGGTGTCGACTTTTTCGGTGCGCAGTACAGGTTACAGGGCATCGACATAATGACATCGAGGCGTTAGCATTTGCCGAGGTCTCCTTGTCGCAGGACATCTTCTATGAAATTTATTGGCTTTGCCCTATTTTATTGATGTCGAAGGGTTTGAGTGTACAGTCGTCTGTGCCAGCTAGCGGTAGTATGGCTCCAGGCTGGAATAGCATAGCCCTCGGGGGAGTATGCTCGAGAGGTACGCCCTATCAATTTTTTTCGAAATCTTCGGCGGTCAGCGCCAAGCTTCAGCTTGCCGCCGCGTATTTTTAATAATTATCTGAAAATTGAACGATAACTTTTACAGTTATGCGGCAAATGGTACGGTACACATGATTTCCCAAGCCACTGTCTTTTATGAATACCCGGTGGCAGCGGTTCGATTCGTGGACTGGGTAACCGCTATGGTCATTGGCGAGGCGGTGGGCGCTATCAATTGGGTAAATGAAGCGGTTGGTTGTGATCAGGCGTCGCCAACGAATTAACGTTTCCCATAGTTTTATAGTATTTTTTGTGTTGATTGGATTTGATGTATGGAGCTGAAGTGGCTAAAGAAGAGGTAAAAGAAGTACTTATTTTAGTTAAGGTAGCTGTGAGCAATTCACTGGCAAAGCTGGCAATGGATGGATTGGAAGAGGCGAACCAGGAAATTGTCAATCGGGTTGCTGCATCCGGTGGAGGCCCGAGTATCCACCAGGAAAAGGCAGCAATAGTTCAACGATTTTTAGATAATCTGGCGGAAAATTTCGATGAATTGCTTGGGATAAAAACCAAAGAGGTAAACATTCTCAGCTATGGCGGACTCAGCCTTGTTGATAAAGAAGATCTGGAAGCGATTATTGCCATGGAAGGGATGGTAGCGCATGCACGAAATTGTGATATTCAGGAATACCTGAGTTTTACGACTCGACTGGATTCAATGTTTTCTGGAACTCGCATCGATGAATCCAATAATCCATTGGATCCGGAACAAATCGGAATGGCATTCAAAGATGCCATAAAATCTGTTGGATTGAACTCGGCAGATTTATTGCTTGCCTATCGGAAATTTAACAGTTGTGTGTTTCATCAACTGGAACATGTTTTAGCAGAAGCTAATGATATTCTTATTGAACATGGCGTAATACCGAATCTGGGCATAGCTGCGAGGAACAAGCGGTTACAGCGCAATAAACGCACCAAGCGGCGACAAAAAACTGATCCCGCCGAACGCGCGTTTGCCACCACCGAGCAGAATTCTGCGGCAGATGAAGTTGTTACAGAACACATATTATCGGTGATGCAAAACCTCTTACATGGCACCAGTGAGCAAGGGACGGGTATAGCTGTGATTGGTCAATCGGTGGCTGGCGCAGGAGCCGCAGAACCAGGTCAGGCTCCGGTGGGGCCGCAGCAGGGAATGATGGGGGGAAGTCAAAAGGTCGAGCTAGTGTCGATCGATCAATTGGTCAGCTATCTTGGCCAAATTCAAGCAACAGCAGGCGAGTCAACGAATACTGCGGGTGACGTAAATTCTTCCTCGGCGCTGAATTTGGGTGAATCCATCGGCGAACTGCTACAACAGGGAAGCACTCAGAAAACGCTTCGAGCCATCGATGGGCAATCATCCGATATCATACACCTGGTGACATTGTTGTACGAAGCCATTTGGCAAGATGAGACCGTGCCTATACCGGTTAAGGAATTAATTGGGCGCACCCAGATCACCATATTAAAAATTGCCTTGCAAGACTCCAATTTTTTCGACAGCGAAATCCATCCTGCCCGAGTGTTAATTAATCAATTGGCAACTGCAGGCATCAGTTGGACCGAATATGACAAACTTGAACAGGACCCAATGTATTGCAAGATGAAACAATTAGTTGACGATTTAATTAGCAAATACGATGGTGAGATTAAATTTGTGGAAACACTGATTGAGGAGTTTAAGACATTCAAGCGCGAGCAATTGCTTGCAGCTCAGAAATCCGAACTGCGGTTGCAAGATGCAGACGAAAGACAAAATCGGTTGGATGAAGTTAAATACTATGCGTATAAGAAAATCACTGAGCGTGTTCTTGATAAGGGCATTCATTCTTTTGTGAAATTATTTCTGATAACTTATTTTCATAAATTCGTAGTCCACGTGGTGTTAAGGGAAGGGCCGGGAGGAATTAGCTGGAAGCCGGTAATGAACACAATTGATGTACTACTATGGACCGTGCAAGATGAAAAGAATGATGGGGATATTGAGCGTTTTGAAAAAGTCAATCCTCGACTCATCATGAACCTCGGCAAGGCCTTGGAAGTGACAGAGATTGAAAAGGCAAAGGTAAATGCTGTATTAGAAACGCTGCAAAAAGTTCAGCGACAGTGCTTTAAAAGGAGCATGGGTGCGGTGGATGCTACTGATAGTAAATCACAACTTTCAGACGTGGAAGATGCGCAAGTTCATCCGGGAGTGGTCCATAAGCAGGAGAATTTGCCGGATGATGACGAGCATTTTCAGGAAGTTAGCAAATATCAAATCGGCATATGGCTGGAATTTCTAGCAGAGGGAGAGCAAACTATTCGTTGCACTTTGGCCGCAATAATTCACACAATCGAGAAATATGTATTCGTGAACGCGCAGGGTGTCAAGGTCATCGAAAAATCAAAAATGGGATTGGCTCGGGAGTTGAAGGCTGGCACCGTCAAGGTCATCAGCGAAGCACTTTTGATCGACAGAGCAATGGAATCCGTGATTGGCAAATTGCGTGGAGTTGGCTTACGGGCTGAAGCCCAAGATTCTCAAAATGAGAATCTTGCAACGATATAAGCGAAGAAACATTCGAATCACAACAAGAGACTTCATCAGGGAACTATAATTACCATGTCTAAGTATCTATGGGTTTCGTTGTTAACCGGCATAACCTTCATACAACTGGTTTTTGCAGATGACAGTAATGGTCTGCAATTAACCGCACTGGACAGATATGTGCGTCAGCCTGATGCAAATTATCGATACAGCATAATCGAATCGGTCCAAGGCGAGGCTTTCACGACATTTATCGTCGAGATGACTTCACAACGGTGGTTGACCGAGAACGAGGTCAACCTGCCACTGTGGGAGCATTTCATGACCATCACCGCTCCTGAAGAAATAGAAAGTGATATCGGGTTTTTGACGATTACCGGCGGTAGGAAATCGAATGCGGCGCCGACGGCTGCTTCCGCCAGCGATATTAAGAGAGCACTGGAGACCAAGACGGTGGTCAGCACCCTCTACATGGTTCCGAATCAGCCCCTGGTTTTCGTCAATGATGATGATCGCCAACGTACGGAAGATAGTATTATTGCCTACACCTGGGACAAATATTTCCGAACTGCCGACGAGAAATGGCCACTTCGATTACCGATGACCAAGAGTGCGGTGCGGGCCATGGATACGGTTACCGATCTGATGGCGGGTGAGCGAGGCGGTGCTGTTGCGGTGGGCCAGTTCGTTGTGGCTGGAGGCTCCAAGCGAGGCTGGACCACTTGGACTACCGCGATAGTGGATAATCGTGTTATCGCTATAATGCCTATCGTTATTGATTTGTTAAATGTTGAAGAATCATTCAAACATCACTATTCTGTTTATGGAGCCTATTCCCCTGCGGTGGGTGACTATGTGGTAAATGGCAATATGGCTTGGATGGGTACTCCCGAGTTTGCCAGCCTCATGGATCTGGTAGAGCCATTCGAATATCGCGACAGACTGAAACTTCCTAAGTATTTACTAAATTCAACCGGCGATGAATTTTTCCTGCCAGATTCCTGGAAGTATTATTGGGATGAGCTGGTAGGTGAAAAGCATGTGCGTTATGTGCCTAATTCCAATCACGGCATGGGTGGCACTGATGTCATGGATAGTATAGATGCCTGGTACCATGCAATTGTCCATAATGTCTCTATGCCAAGGTACGCTTGGGATGTGGCTGAAGATGGGACCATAACCGTGCTGTCGCTAGACGAACCTACCGAGGTATTATTATGGCAGGCCCATAATCCTGATGGTCGGAATTTCATGCAGGCGGTTATAGGTAGGGCTTACTCCAGCACGCCGCTTAGCGAAGTTGAACCTGGGGTCTAAAAAGTTAAACTGGATGCTCCCGCAGTAGGCTATACCGCCTATTATATAGAGATGGCTTATCCGAGTGGGATCGATACGC
>JADFOC010000154.1 GCA_022563075.1 Pseudomonadota bacterium | reverse complement strand
GTCGAACTCCCGACCAACTGGTTCGAAGCCAGTGCTTTACTCTCGTCTGCCCCGCTTGCGGGGATCCATCTGAGCTACGGGCGCGTGGATTGCGGATTATATACAGTTAGTGACAACGGGTCACTGCATGACTGATGGGGAGAGATTGACTCACAAATTATCTCAGACAATTTGCTCACCCCGTTGGGGCAGCCTTCGGCTGTCCTGCGCCGCTTCGCTGCTGGTCGAACTCCCGACCAACTGGTTCGAAGTCAGTGCTTTACTCTCGTCTGCCCCGCTTGCGGGGATCCATCTGAGCTACGGGCGCGTGGATTGCGGATTAGTTACAGTTAGTGACAACGGGTCACTGCATGACTGAAGGGGGAGAGAGTGGAGGCGGCCTAATCAACTTCTTTTTTCTTGCCAACTCTAAAAACATCCAGAATGTCGATGGGCATTGGGAAGACGATGGTAGAGTTGCTTTCTCCGGCGATCTCCGTCAAGGTCTGCAGATATCGCAGCTGCAATGCTTGTGGTTGTTTTGCCAGGACGGTAGCAGCCTGTAACAATTTTTCTGATGCTTCTAACTCTCCGGCTGCATGAATCACCTTGGCTCGCCTCTCTCTTTCCGCTTCTGCTTGCTTGGCGATGGCTCTTATCATGCTTTCATTTAAATCGATATGTTTGATTTCCACGTTGCTGACTTTTATACCCCACGTTTCAGCTTGCTCATCCAATAGTTTTTGAATCCCTTCATTAAGGCGATCCCTACTTGATAGCATCTCATCCAACTCATGTTGACCCAGAATGGAACGCAATGTGGTCTGCGCTAACTGACTGGTTGCTTCAAAGAAATTTTCCACATTGATTATCGCTTTCTGCGGGTCTATGACACGAAAATAAATCACCGCATTAACTTTTACCGACACATTGTCACGGGATATTACGTCTTGGCTGGGTACGTCAAAAACCCTGATTCTCAAATCGACTCTTACCATTTGTTGAATAAATGGTACGACAATGATCAACCCAGGTCCTTTAATCGTCTGAAATCGTCCGAGGAAAAATACCACCGCTCTTTCGTACTCACGCAAAATGTGAAAGATAGAGAAGACTAAAAGTAGAACTAAAATCGTCAGTACACCGAAAAATATTTCCATTATGCTATCTCCCAACCGTTTAATGTGCGGCGCAACCGCACATCGACCAACGTACTAGCACCGCTGCAGTGGTACTAGATTCAGGTCTTACTAACATGGAGGGTCAACCCATCCACAGAGAGCACTTTGACCTCATCACCTTTATTCAATGGAGTGTCAGTGCGTGCCTTCCACAATTCACCTTGAATCTTCACCATGCCCTCAGCAGTGAAATCGTCTACGGGATTTCCCGTTAACCCCACTATAGTCTGCACTCCAGACACTGCTTTTTTCTTTCGAATCCTAATAAATAGATGCAGGGTAATACCAATGAGCAGAACCGAGAACACACCGATTGCAGCGACCAGGGGAAGTGATACTTGATAGACATCCACATCGGTGTCCACCAGGATGATAGCGCCGAAAATAAACGCAATAACCCCTCCAATCCCTAACACACCGAAGCTGGGAATCAGGGCTTCCGTTATCATCAGTGCCAAGCCCAACATTATCAAACCAAGCCCAGCATAACTGATAGGCAAAAGCTGCAAACCATAGGCGGCAAGTAGCAGGCAGATGGCCCCCACGACGCCGGGAATGCCCACGCCGGGACTATAAAATTCGATAATGATCCCGTAGATTCCGATCATGCCGAGAATGAGAATAAGATTAGGATTGCTGATTACTGCCAAAAAGTTCGTTCTCCAATCTGGGTCATGGTATTCAACGCTTTTATCTTTTGTGTTAATTGTAACCACTTGCTCTCGTACATCGACTGACATCCCATCAATTTGACTGAGTAGATCGGCGAGATCCGTTGCCACGAAATCGATCACGTTTTCCTGCAATGCTTCATTAGCAGACAAGCTGGCGGCTTCGGTCACTGCCGTTTCCGCCCAATACACGTTTCGCCCTCGCAATTCTGCCAATGAGCGAATATAAGCGGAAGCATCATTAACTATCTTTCGTTCCATTGCCGTAGCTGGTGCAGTTCCCGGTTCGTCGGCAGAGTCATCGGGGCCAGCAGGAACACTAGGCATACCAATCTGAACAGGTGTTGCTGCGCCGAGATTCGTCGCCGGTGCCATAGCGGCAATATGACTGGCATATTGGATATACGTACCAGCGCTGGCCGACCTTGCACCTTCAGGGAAAACATAACTAACGACGGGTATAGATGAGTCCAGAATTGATTGAATGATTTCTCGCATGGCGAGGTCCAGTCCACCCGGTGTATCAATCTGAATAACGATTAGTGAAGCATCGTTGTCATGCGCTTCTTGTATGGCTCGCACGATATAATCACTGGTAGCCGGACCAATCGCCCCCTTTATTTGCAGCACCCAGATAGCGTCGACGCTGGATAACGGCGGCGCCTGGGTTTTGCCAATCGACGGAATTAGCACGGTGAAAATACTGAGTAAAACAAAGACGAAATTAATGTGGTGCTTTTTCATTGCCTTGACCTTCTTTAAGCGGAACGAGAAAATCAAACAAATTACAGCATAGATTAGCAGGCTAATTCAGCTGGCCTAATTAAGCAATCCCCAATAGCCGTCCCCAGTGACGCTACCGACGCGTTAACCGCCGTTCTGCGACAATTCGACCCATAAAATCATCTGCAGCGTGTAAATGCTACCGATTCCCACCGGTAATTATTCAATCTGCAGCAAGGCGCTACCATCGATTCAATCTCAGCCATCGAGACATTGAAGATCTATTGGCAGTGCCATTTAGCCGAAGGCCATCTCGCGAGTAAATGGTTCGAAGCCAGTGCTTTACTCTCGTCTGCCCCGCTTGCAGGGATCCAGCTGAGCCACGGGGGCGTGGATGGTTATGTACAGTCAGTAACGAGAGGTCACTGCAAGACGAGTTGGTAGAGGCGTCTGCGTAGATTTTGCACACCAGCACGGTTAAGCTGGCGCCCTCGCAAACCATCATTCGGGGAAGTGAACAATGACTGATCTGACGGCATCCGATAGTTCGGGCACCCAGCCTAAGTCAGCAACAGATTTTTCAGCCGCTCCCTGGCCGACCATAAGAAAAGTGCTGGAAGTACTGGGTTGGCTTGCCGTTGCTATGCTTGTCTTTACTGGGCTAAGCGCCATTCTTGGTAGAAGCATCTTCCTTAGCGATGCGCTGGCGCTAGCCCCACTAAATCCGGAAGAAGCGTTTGACCCCTTCGAGATACGGTATTACACCCACGCACTAGCCACTATCTTGCACCTCGGCCCCGGCTTTTTTGTAATGGTGCTGGGTCCGCTACAATTCATGCGACCACTACGAAAACACTATCTGCATATCCATCGTTGGACCGGCCGCGCGTTTATCTTGTGCGCAGCTATCGGCGCCTGCTCCGGAATTTTTATCGGTGTGTTCTACCCCTTCGCCGGGGTAGGTGGACAGGGATTCAACGAGGCTATGTCGGTGGCTTTTTTCTCTCCCTACATCTTGTTTTGCTTATTTATGGCTTACAGTCGAATCAGAAAGCGCATGTTTGGCCAACATCGTGAGTGGATGATCCGGGCCTTTGCCTTACTACTGGCGATTGCCACAGAAAGACTCATGCTGACCTTTTTGCAAATAACCACCAACATAGATATTGCCGTTCTGTTCGGCACCACATTCTGGATGGCGATCGCAACGAATATGGCCATGTCAGAAATGTGGATCGCCTTGACCCGCACACCGGGCAATGGTGCACAGCATTGGAAGGATGTGGATGCGAGGGCGAAAGCTGGCTAGTTCGAACATCCACTAGAAATTTCGATTCAATTTGCGGATCATGACACTGTGAAAAAAGGCTTCACCTGAAGCCTTTTTTGTGTTGTCACTTATTCGTTAGTTGAAAAAATCGATAATCCGACTGTATTTTAAAATAAACTGTCGCGCTCTGCCGTTGGGTGCACCCAGCCCATTGTCATCGACTTCGTTGTACACCAGATACAGGCCAGCATTTGCCGATTGTATCCAGGCGAAGCGTAAGTTGGTTGCTAGCAAATCATCGCGATCGTTGTATTGCACCAGCGCCTGCAAGGACATTTTTGGCGTGAAAGAATAAGACACTCGGAGGCGGGCCAGGTTTACTTCGAAATCGCCGCCCGGTACTGGTAGATCGATAGCACTGTAGCTCCAGGATAATTCGGTACTGAATTTCTCGCCCACGCGATAGCGTATGGTCGGCTCAAAATTGACACGGTCGCCACCGAAGAATCCACCGATCACACTTCTCACGTCCAGGCTCAGCGGCGCCCCCTGATTGGTTTGAAATACCAGCTGTGATTCTGTGTGTTTATACTCACCCGCAGGCACGGTGACGCCGCTGACAATGTCAAATGACTCGCGCACGCCCTCCAGGGTAAAATTCATACCCGTATGAATTTCCATGCCACTGTTAAATTCCCAGTGGTTGTCGACATGCAGATAGCCAGTCTCTTGAAAACCATCGAAGCCCCAGTAACCCCGATAGTTCATGTGCGGACGCAGTTCATGCAGGCCCCACAAATCGTCGGGACGATAGCGACGGCGGATGCCAAAGTTAACCTTGCGATAGTTACCCCGAGCCAGGAAGCCTACTTCCGGATTGAAGTTCTCTGCCACCTGGGTGTAACCCCCGTTGATAGTCCACTGCGCCGAATTGTAACTGGCATTAATGCCCAACGCAGAATCCCGCCCCGACCGTCCTGGTGTATCGGTTCTGGCAGCAAATCCGGTAATCAGCGTGGTATCACCGATGCCCCAGCGACCATCGAGCGCATAGGTGCGATTGTAATCATCGCCTTTATTATTCAACACACTGCCGTCGCCATCCCGCTCTACAAACATGAGACCGATGGCAGAGCGATTACCCAGTTCCTGATTAATGCGAGCCACGGTGTAGTCATTTTCGGACGCCACCCCGGCGATGCCTTCAGAGCGCATGCGTAACAATCCAACATTAGTATTGTTACCAATTTTACCGCTCAAACGCGCACCGCCTTCGATGGGTAATTGCGTGCCACCTGCCCCCACACCAATACGACGGCTAAAAAATAATTCCACTTCGCGTGGATTGCCCACCGCAAACTGACCTGCGTTCTCGAGAAAGAAAGGCCGTTTCTCCGGAAAGAACAAGCTGAACCGGTCCAGGTTCACCTGCAGTTCATCGACTTCAACCTGGGCGAAGTCAGTATTGTAAGTCGCATCCAGTACCAGGCTCGGCGTGATGGAATACTTAATGTCGAAGCCGTACTCTTCGTCATGGTCAGTGCCGGCAGTTATATTGCCACCGCGCGCCACGCTATTTAGAACATAGGGCGTTAGCTGCAAGTTGTGTTGATCCGGAACCTGGATGCCCTCGACCAGCCCCGCTTCGGAAACACGGTACAGATTGTATTGCCGTTCGATAGGGGCCCAATACACCACTTCATTATTGCGGCGTATGTTGCGTTGAAAATTGATACCCCAGGTCTGTACGTCCGCAGACCCATAGCGCAGCGAAGTAAAAGGGATTTCCATTTCCGCACTCCAGCCGATGTCGGAAATAGTCGCCTTCACCGTCCAGCTTGTGTCCCAGTTTAGATTGAAGCCACCACCACCGGAGCGAAATGAACCAGAGCCCTCGTTGGTGACTTGACCGTCGTATTCCAGGCCCGCTGGATTGGTACCGAACACAAATCCATTCAGACCATCCCGAAAACCATCGATGACTACCTGAAAACTGTCGGTTTCATCGAGTGAGGAATCGCGGCGACTGTCAGAGACAATGATACCGTCCGGATTATCATCGTAGGCGATTACGCCGATATACAGTGCTGTCTCGGTGAAGCCAATAAACACCTCGGTTTTTTGAGTAGCAGGCTGACCTTCATCGGGACGCACTTGCCAGAAACCGCTAGTTGGGAAAACCTCCGCCCAGGCAGGATCCCCTGCTACTTCGCCGTCTATAGTAGGCGCGGTAGTTAATGGAAAGGCTGTGATGGTGGGTGCGACCGATGTGCTAACCAGCTCCTGCCCGTTAGCCAACGGCGGGAAGGATAGAAGAATACATAAGCCCGGAAGCCAGCGACTAGCGATCCGTCCTGCGCCAATACTGCCCATCTTCAAGTCCCATCGGTTGCCTTCGGAGGATGATTAGAGAAGCGTACATTATTTTAAACAGTGAATAAAATCAAGCGCTTAGGGCCTTCTAAACGCTGTTAGATGTAATAATTTGAAACGCTCGCCAGTAAGTGAATGATCTGTCTCAACTTGTTCGGGTGCAATAAAAAAAGCAGCAAGGATTTTTATCCTTTACGCCTTTGCGTCTATCTCACCAAAGCAGCTACTACAAACTTCAACTGATGCAGCAGATTGGGTCTTCAGCAATTATCGATTGTTTGGTTAAAACACGGAGTTGAAGAAATTGTAATCGGTAGCGGCTGCATCCAAATGGCCATCGCGGCAGACTGCACCCAAACCCGACGCAGCTCTTCCTCTGCGGCTGCCACCGATTGATGGTATCCCTTTGCTAAAACCGCCTCGTGACCGTATCACCG
>JADFOC010000153.1 GCA_022563075.1 Pseudomonadota bacterium | reverse complement strand
CAGGGAGCACGAGATTTCCCTGGGGGTGAACGCATCGATGGTGCCTGTGATCGAGCAGGGATCGAACAGCAGTTTGCCGCGTTAAGATCCCGAGTCAACAAGGGGGATCAGCTAACCATCTTTCTGATCGGCCATGGCTCGGGTAGAGGAGAAGAAGCGAAATTTAATATCGTCGGACCGGATATCACCGGAATTGAGTTTGCTGAAATCCTCGATGGTTTCGAGCAACAGGATATCGTCATCGTTAATACAACCAGTGCCAGTTATGGTTTCTCTGCGGCCTTATCCAGCGAAGGTAGAGTAGTAATTTCGTCGACCCGATCTTCTTCTGAAAAATATGATCCCATTTTCCCGCGTTACTTTATTGAGGCGCTGGACAGCCGCAATGGTGATCTCGACAAAAACAATCGAGTATCCATGCTGGAAGCATTCAATTACGCAAAGAGCAATGTAGAAAAATGGTATGAGGATCAGGGCAGGTTGGCCTCCGAGCATGCGGGTTTGGATGACAATGGGGATGCACTGTTCAGCCTTAACCCAACCATGGAAGAGACTGATGGGCGGCTGGCAGAGATTGCCTACATCGATACGCTCATCGATACTAATGAAGGGCTCACCGAGGCGGCGGTACGCTTAAAAGTTTCGATGCAAGATCTGGAGCGTTCGGTGTTTATTCTTCGCGGCCACAAGGCTGATTTTCTGGAAGCCGATTACTGGCAACAAATGGAAGAACTGCTAGTTGAACTGGCTCGGACTACAGGACGATTCAATGAACAACTTGAACAGTAAGGCGATGTTTCGAATTTTGCGAATCTCATGTGGGTTGCTGTGGTCCACCTTCGCTTGCGTGCTTTGGGCGCAAGGCGGCCAGACCGACACCGATGATTCCCCATTGTTTCGAGGAGAACAATTGTTGCAAAACGGCTCCTATGCAGCCGCCAGTGATGTCTTGCAAATGGCAGACGGCCTTGACCGCAGCGATGGCATAGTAGGTGCCAGTAAGGCATTCGCCATGATGGGAAACTACCAGGAAGCGATACGCATTTGTGAAGACGCCATCGACGGCAGTGATTACGCCCGTTTTCCATTGATTAGTACACAGTTGGCAGAAGTGAAGAGATCAGTTGGTCAGTCGCAGCAAGCCTTGGCAATATTGCAGGCTGTGGTAGCAGAGCAAGCGGCGGCACCGGTGCGCGCCCTGGTGCAGTACGGCGCTCTACTGCAATTCGTCGGTCAGAAAAATGCTTCCTACGAATATCTGGACCGAGCAGTGCAGCGATACAACAATGGCCTGGTGTTCAGTTCCGAAGATGTCGCCATGGTCGCGCTCGCCAGTTGGTTGACGGATAACTTTCACGATGCCAATAGTCTTTTCAACGAGGCTACGCGAGTCAACCCAAATAACCTCGAAGCGCATGTGCTATGGGGTGATCTGTTTCTGGAAAAATACAATGCGGCTGAAGCCGAGCGTTCCTATCAGCAAGCGTTGGATATCAACAGTCGCTATACACGTGCATTGGTGGGCATCGCCCAGGTTGTCGGCGATGAAAGAGCCTTACAGCGAGCCCTGGCAATCAATCCGAATTCGGTACCCGCTTTAGAGACCTATGGGCAATTACACCTACAACGCGGCAGGCAACAGGAAGCACAAGATTTCTTCACCCGAGCATTGGCACTTAATCCAGAGTCGATAAAGACCTTGAGTCTGCTTGCGTCGCAGGCCGCCCTGGAGGAAAGAAGCGTTGACTATGAAAACTATCGAGCCCAAGTGGAGGCATTTAGTCCCAATAATGCCAGATTCCTCGGTGATATCGCCGACTCCTTCGGCAATAACTACCGGTTTGTCGAAGCCGTGGAATTTGCGCGAGCCGCTCTCGCCGCGGACCCCCAGTACTGGCAAGGGTATACCTTGTTGGGAAGCAATCTGATTCGATTGGGAGAGGAAGAAGAAGGTAAAGCCAATCTGGAAATTAGCTTTGAGAATGATCCTTTCAATGTCATGACCTCAAATATGTTGAAAGTGTTTGATACCTTGGACACTTACACGACGCTGGAGAGTGAACACTTCAAGGTACACATGAGTCAACACGATACTGACATTCTGTGGCCCTATCTGGAGCCACTGTTGGAGGAAAGCTGGGATACATTGACGGCAAAGTATGATTACCAACCGGCTGCACCCATCTTGATCGAAGTATTCGAAAATTCGGAAGATTTTGCGGTGCGTTCTGTTGGTTTACCGGACATCGGTCCGCTGGTTGGTATCTGTTTCGGCAAGGTGATTACCCTGATCTCTCCCGATACGCTATCTGCCAACTGGCAAGAAATTGTCTGGCACGAGTTTATGCATGTGATCACCTTGCAGATGACCAACAATCGGATGCCCCGTTGGTTGTCCGAGGGCATCTCAGTGTGGGAGGAGTCACAAGGGCGATCCTACTGGGGACGCAATCAGGGGCTGGATCTGGTACGTGCCTCGCAGCAAGATAAGTTACTGCCGATAGCCAATCTGAATGCCGGGTTCACGGGCGCACGCAATAACGTCGATCTCGGCTTTGCCTACTTCCAGTCCTATCTGGTGGTCGATTACATTACCAGCGAATTCGGATTCGAGAAGCTGGTGGAGCTGGTTAAACAGTATGCGTTTATCAAGGCCGATACCGTCAGGTTTGCTGAAGTGTTCGATCTATCCCTCGATGCGTTCGATCGCGGATTCAGGAATTGGATCGATCGCCGTGTGGAAGAAATCAATGTTTATGTTCACACCGAAGATGTGCCCGACGAGGGAGAAGGCCACGGCCATGGCATCCGTGAAAACTCGAGCGCCATTCTGGCAGAACTTTATAACAATGCTTCACTGAAGCAACATATGCGTTCACGCATTGAGCAAAATGCGCGGGATTTTCAGGCGTATCTGCAATTAGGCATCGTATTGTTTAAGGAAGAAAATTTTTCCGAGGCCAAGTTATATCTACAACAGGCACATGATCTCTTGCCGAGCTATACAGGTTATCCCAGTCCGGTATTAGTACTTTCGCAAATTTATGAGAAGGAAGGAAATCGAGAAGCTCAATTAGAACAGTTGGAAATTTTGCTGGAAAATTCGCAACATGATTTCGACTCGGCGATGGTGCTGGCCGAAGCGGCATTGGCCAACGAGAACTTCGATCGTGCCGACTATTATATCGATCGAGCCTTGCAGGTAGATCCTTATCGCATCGAAGTGCATCAGTTGAAGGCGCAGTATGCGGAGAGTATCCACGACAGTGCGCTGGCGGTTATCGAGTTCGAGGTATTGGTCAAATTGGAAATCAATGATCCGGTAGCAGCCCGTACCGATTTGGCCGAAGCCTATCTCAATAACGGACAATTGCTGGAGGCGAAACAGAATGTACTCAGCGCCCTGGAAATTGCACCCAGTTATCAGCGCGCCCAACAGATTTTATTACGATCGGTGGATGGAGAAGTGGATGGCAGGAGGCGAAACTAAAGGTGCGCACTGGGTTTTTTAACCAAGCAATATTGTGTCTGTTTTTGCTGGTGCTGAGCTTTGGCGTTAGTTCGCAGGTTAGGCAATTCGGTTCCAATGAGGATCTTTCAATCTACGGAACCGATATCACTGAGTTCACCTGGGTAAGAGGTCAATACACGAATCACAGTGGGGGCAGACGGGGTTTTGGCAATCGACGACGTGGTGGTGGTTGGTGGGATACCGATTATCCCGATTCCGATGAGAATTTTCTGCGTGGGGTTCAGCGCTACACTAACGTCGATACTAACCCGCGTAATTACGAATACATCCAGCTCACAGATCCAAGCCTTTTTGAGCACATCTTTCTCTACATGAACTGGAAGAGGGTGCCTATTGGCACATCTTACAGTGGACCCAATTTTACTCTGGAAGAAATAGAAGCTATGCGAGAATTCATGTTTCGTGGTGGCTTTATCATGGTGGATGATTTCTGGGGGCAACCCCATCTGGATGACATGTTTGTGGAGATTGGGAGAATCTTTCCGGATCGGGAAATTGTGAAATTGGATACCAGCCACGAAATTTTCCACATATTTTTTGACATCGATGAATTAGCCCAAGTTCCTGGTCGCATGGTGACCTGGGATTATGGCGGCTATATGAAGCTCGACGACCCAGATTATCCACCCGAAGTCTATGCTGTGCTTGATGACGATGGCCGGGTTATGATGGTTGCAAATTACAACACCGATCTCGGTGATGGTTGGGAACATACTTTCTATAAAGCCTATCCAACCAAATACACCAACGAAGCTTACAAAATTGGTATCAACTTTTTAATCTATGCATTTAGTCATTGAACGATGGGAATTACTCATGGCAGAAACAGAAAACGTAGTAATAATTGAAGATCAGGATGATCTTGCTTTAGTCAAACGGATGCAGGATGGCAGGGATCAAATCGTTACTGAAATCAAAAAAATCATCATTGGTCAGGAAGAGATAATCGATGAGTTGCTGATTGCGCTGTTTGCCGGCGGGCACTGTCTGGTCACCGGTGTGCCTGGACTGGCAAAGACTTTGTTGATTAAAACGGTGGCCGACATCCTACAGGTTCAATTCAGTCGGATTCAGTTCACTCCCGACTTAATGCCGGCAGATGTTGTGGGTTCGGAAATTGTCGAAGAATCGGCTGGTAAACGTACGCTGAAGTTTGTAAAAGGTCCGATTTTTACCAACATACTGCTGGCTGACGAAATCAATCGAACGCCGCCTAAAACCCAGTCGGCGCTGCTGGAAGCCATGGAGGAGCGCCAGGTCACAGTGGCCGGGGTTACCTACCCAATGTCAGCACCATTCTTCGTACTCGCTACCCAAAATCCGATTGAACTCGAGGGGACTTATACACTGCCAGAGGCTCAGCTTGACCGCTTCATGTTCAAAATTGAACTGGATTATCTGTCGGAGGAAGATGAAATGACGGTGGTAAACACCACTACCCAAACCAATGAGGCAGCGCTCGCGCATCCGCTCAGCGGTGAGGACATACTCGAGTTTCAGCGCATTGCCAGACAGGTGCCGGCCGCGGAGGCGGTCATCCGGTACGCGGTGCGACTGGTGCAAGCATCGCGACCACAGAACGAAGCATCACCGGATTTCATTAAGGACTGGATAAGTTGGGGGGCCGGGCTTCGAGCATCACAGAACCTGATTCTGGCGGGTAAGGTTCGAGCTTTGTTGTTAGGCCGTTACAACGTGTCGTACGGCGATGTGAGAGCTCTCGCGCATTCGGTAATGCGCCACAGGATTATTCTTAACTTCCATGCCGAGGCGGAGAGGGTGACAACAGACGACGTCATTGAACGGTTGCTGGACGCGGTACCGGAACCGGTTTCCGAACTCTAGACCACGACAGCGAACTTCTTATGTCAGATTCCCTGAATTTTCTCGATCCCAACGTGTTGGCTGGTCTCGACAATCTGCAGATGCGTGCGCGAGTTGCAGTAGAGGGCTTCCTCTCTGGACTGCATAAGAGTCCGCATCGAGGATTTAGCGTGGAATTTAGTGATTATCGTCATTACCAACAAGGCGATGACATGCGCCATGTGGACTGGAAGCTCTATGCTCGAACCGAAAAGTTTTATATCAAGCAATACGAGGACGAAACCAATGTTCGTTGTGTCATTCTTTTAGACACCAGCGCATCCATGGCTTATTCCTCGGCTGGAATGAGCAAACTGGATTATGGGGTTACTCTGGCTTCTGCCCTTGCCTATTTCATCATGCGACAGCGCGATGCTGTCGGTCTGATCACCTTCGACGATCGGGTCAATGACTATATCCCACCTAAGTGTCGTCAACCACATTTAATGCAAATCCTCAGAACCCTGGCCAAGGTGCGGCCGGGTCGCACAACTGACGTGGTAAAACCACTCACCGACCTGGCCGCCTCATTGCGTAAAAAGAGTATGGTGATCCTAATTACCGACATGCTGGATGATGAACAACGAATCGTTAAAACGCTGCAGAATATGCGAGCCATGGGCAACGATGTGATTGCTTTTCATATAATGGATGATGCGGAATTGGAATTCCCTTTCAATGAGGCATCAGAATTCATCGATATGGAAAGTAACGAATCCTATATCACTTCACCGGCCGCTATCCGAAATGCGTATCTGGAGAATCTGAATGATTTTCTCTCCTATTGCAAAAAACAATGCCAAAGAAGTGGCGTCGACTATTGTTTATTAAACACCTCGCATCCTTTGGATGAAGCGCTTACTGCTTACATGAGCAAAAGGGCAAAGAGCTTTTAGATGGTTTTTCTTACTCCATTATTTCTCGTTGGGTTAATGGCGGCGCTTATCCCCATAGCGATTCACTTGATTCGCAAGGAAAAGCCGCCCAAGCTCTTGTTCAGTAGCATCAGGTTTTTAAAGAAGACGTCAAAGAAGCTGATCTTATTCCAGCAAATTCAACAATGGCTCTTGCTGTTGTTACGTTCTGCGGTCATCGCGCTGTTGGTGATGGCTTTTGCCAGGCCATTGGTAGATCAATCCGTTGCTAGATTGCTGGATGCCGATCCTAAGTCTGTAGTTATCCTGCTGGATGTATCCATGAGCATGCGCTATGGAGATAGTTTTGATCAGGCCAAGCAAGCGGTTCTGGATATCATCGACGATTTG
>JADFOC010000152.1 GCA_022563075.1 Pseudomonadota bacterium | reverse complement strand
AAAGTGGCCAGGGATTATCCGCTGGCCTATCTGCCCCCGGCTTTGGCATGATTTCAAAATTTACCAGTGATTTGCAGCCATGACGCAAGGACGTGCCGATGCAGTCGGCACCAGTATCTCCGCCGCCAATCACGATTACCTTTTTATCTTTGGCAGAAATGTAGTTGCCGTCATCCAGATTCGAATCCAGCAGGCTCTTGGTATTCTTCAACAGAAATTCCATGGCGAAATGAACGCCATCACCTTGGCGATGAGGAATGCTCAGATCTCTCGGCGTAGTGGCGCCGGTAGCCAATATGAGGGCGTCGTTGTCACTGAGCAATTGTTCAACGGCGACAGCGTTTTCACCGCTACCGCCAATGTCCGCATTAACCACGAAATTTACGCCTTCTTCAGTTAGCAAATTCACGCGACGATCGACGATGTCTTTTTCCAGCTTCATGTTGGGGATGCCATACATCAGCAGTCCGCCGATGCGATCGTCTCTTTCATAGACAGTTATCTGGTGACCCATCAGATTAAGTTGCGCTGCGGCGGCCAATCCAGCCGGTCCCGAGCCAACTACCGCTACCTTCTTACCGGTACGTGACTTGGGCGGCCTGGCGACTACCCAACCATTCTCAAAACCCTTGTCGGCTATCGCACATTCGATGTTTTTGATGGTGACGGCAGGTTCATTCACACTCAGCACACAAGCGCCCTCGCAGGGTGCAGGGCAGACGCGGCCGGTAAACTCAGGGAAATTGTTGGTCTCGTGCAAACGATCGAGCGCTTCTTTCCAGCGATTATGGTAAATCAGATCGTTCCACTCGGGGATCAGATTGTAGACCGGACAACCTTCACCGGACTGGCAGAACGGTACACCGCAATCCATGCAGCGTGCTCCCTGTGTCGCCAGATGTGCATCTTCATGGTCGGTGAAAATTTCCTTGAAGTCGACCAACCTGTCTTTCACATCGCGATAGGGTTCCGCCTGTCGCTGATATTCTTTAAATCCTGTTACTTTTCCCATCGCTACTTCCGAAACCTTACGCTGCAGCAGTTGCAGCGGTTGCAGCAGTAACAGTTGCTGCAGTCTTAATAGCAAGAACTCGCTTGTAATCGGTTGGCATTACTTTAACGAACTGACTCAGCGATTGTTTCCAGTTTTCGAGCACTGATTTGGCAACCGGCGAATCAGTATACCGTTGATGATTCCTGATCAGTGCCTTGAGCTCAATAATGTCTTCGGCTGCGTCGACTGGTTCCAATTCAAAGGTTTCCATATTACATAGCTTAGGAAATTCGCCATCGGGATCCCACACATAGGCTATTCCGCCGCTCATTCCAGCACCGAAATTTCTGCCAGTTTTGCCTAGTACAACAACGCGGCCCCCGGTCATGTATTCACAGCCGTGGTCGCCGATGCCTTCGATGACGGCGCTGGCGCCACTGTTTCTGACGGCGAACCGTTCTGCCGCGATACCACGAATATACATTTCACCATCCGTAGCACCATAGAGAATCACGTTACCCGCTATCACATTCTCTTCCGCTTTGAAGGTACTCTGCTTGGGAGGGTAGATGATGATCTTGCCACCGGACAGTCCCTTGCCCACATAGTCATTGGCGTCGCCCTCAACGGTTAAGGTAATGCCCTTGGCTAACCAGGCGCCCAGACTTTGGCCGGCCGAGCCATGTAGCTTAATGTTGATGGTGTCGTCAGGAAGCATCTCAGCCTTCCAACGCTTCGCCACTTCGTTAGACAGCATGGTACCGACTACGCGATTGGTATTAATAATCTCGTGTTCGATGAAGACTCTCTCGCCAGAATCCAGTGCTTTACTGGCCAGGCGAATCAATTCATTGTCCAATGCCTTGTCCAGCCCGTGATCCTGATCGCGGGTCTTGTAGAACTCCGTTCCCTCGAATATGACTTTGGCGGGTTCCAGCATGGCACTCAGATCCAAGCCGCCTGCCTTCCAGTGATCGATGACATCGAGTGTATCCAGCAAGTCAACGCGACCTATCATTTCATTGATAGTACGCATGCCTATCTCGGCCATGATGCCGCGCAACTCTTCGGCAACCATAAACATGTAATTCACTACATGCTCCGGTTTGCCTTTGAATTTCTTGCGCAGTTCAGGATCTTGCGTGGCAATGCCTACCGGGCAAGTGTTCAAATGACACTTGCGCATCATGATGCAGCCAAGTGTGATAAGTGGTGCCGTGGCGAAACCAAATTCTTCGGCACCGAGTAAGGTAGCAACAGCAATGTCTCTACCAGTTTTCAACTGGCCATCGGTTTGCAAAATTACCCGAGAACGTAAATTATTCATGACCAGGGTTTGGTGGGTTTCGGCAACCCCTAACTCCCAAGGGAGCCCAGCATGCTTAATAGAGGTAAGTGGAGAAGCACCGGTGCCTCCGTCATGTCCCGCAATTACCAGATGATCGGCTTTAGCCTTGGTGACACCCGCCGCAATAGTACCGACGCCAATCTCGGACACTAACTTAACGCTGATGCGAGCGGCCGGGTTGGCGTTCTTCAAATCATGAATAAGTTGAGCAATATCTTCAATCGAGTAGATATCATGATGCGGTGGTGGACTGATTAATCCGACACCGGGTGTCGAGTATCTGATGCGAGCGATAAAGTCATCTACTTTGCGGCCGGGCAATTCACCACCTTCTCCAGGTTTTGCCCCTTGCGCAATCTTGATCTGTAGCTCGTCGGCATTGGTGAGATACCAGATGGTTACCCCGAAACGACCAGAGGCTACTTGCTTGATGGCCGAGCGCTTGGAATCTCCATTGGCTAAGGGCTCGAATCGAGCCGGGTCTTCGCCGCCTTCGCCGGTGTTAGATTTACCACCTATCCGGTTCATGGCGATCGCTAACGACTCATGACTCTCTGCAGAGATCGACCCAAAACTCATGGCTCCGGTGGAGAAGCGTTTAACAATTTCACTGGCGGGTTCAACTTCTTCAAGCGCGATTGGTTTGTTGACATCGGTGCGGAACTTCAACAAGCCCCGGAATGTGCTACGACGGGTGCTGTCTTCATTAGCATGTTTGGCAAAGGCAGCGTAAGCTTCCGCGCTATTATTTCTGGCGGCTACTTGCAGATTAAATATGGTATTGGGATTCCACATGTGAACCTCGCCACCGGTTCGCCACTGGAAATCACCAGGGTTAGTCAGCGCCGGGATTTCGTCACATTCTTTCGCAGGGAATCCAATATTGTGCCGACGTCGAGATTCTTCGATCAGCACATCGAAGTTTACGCCCTGCACTCGGCTGGCGGTACCGGTGAAGCAGCGATGGATGATTTCATCTGCCAAGCCCAGCGCCTCAAAAATCTGCGCACCTTTATAGGATTGCAAGGTGGAGATACCCATCTTGGCCATCACCTTCAGCATGCCCTTGGCCACAGCTTTTTTATAGGCCGCCACTAAGGCATCTTCATCAGGATAACCGTCACCCAACACACCTTCTTTGTTTACCTGCCACAGGGCTTCGAATGCGAGATAGGGGTTGATGGCATCGGCGCCGTAGCCGCTTAGCAAGCAGTGATGGTGAACTTCTCTGGCTTCACCAGTTTCGATGATCAAGCCGATTTGAGTTCTCTGATGATTGCTAACCAGATGATGGTGTACTGCACCACAGGCAATTAATGCACTAAGTGGAATGCGCTGTCGAGAAGTGTCGCGGTCCGACAGGATAATAAAAGCGTACTCTTCTTTAATGGCCAGGGTTGCTTCTGCGCAAATTCGATCTATTGCATTTTGGTATCCATTTTCTTCTTCGATCGCATAGGTAATGTCAATCAGCTGAGATCGCATTCCCTGATGATCCATCTGCTTGATATCGGTTAATTGCTGATTGGAGAGAATCGGATGATCGATAGACAAACGATGGACTTGTGGCGCGGTTGTCGCAAGCAGGTTCCCTTCCGGTCCCAGAAAACATTGCAGCGACATCACCACTTCTTCCCGAATTGAATCGATGGCGGGATTGGTTACCTGGGCGAATAATTGTTTGAAATAGTCATAAATCATCCGTGGCTTGTCGGACAGACAGGCCAGTGCTGAATCGTTACCCATCGATCCCAGCGGATCGCGTGCCTCGGTCACCATCGGGATCAACATGAATTGCATGGTTTCGGTGGTGTAACCGAAGGCCTGCATCCGTTGCAGTATGTGTTCGCCTTCGAGTGATTGCGCGGCGCTGCCGCTGGCGATATCCGCCAACGTCACTTTTTGTTCGCTCAACCATTCGCCATAGGGCCGCTTGTGGGTGATGGCTTGCTTTAACTCTTCATCTGGAATCAATCGCCCTTGTTCAAAATCCAGCAGGAACATCTTGCCGGGTTGCAGGCGACCTTTGAGTTTGACGTTGGCAGGATCGATATCCAGCACACCCACTTCAGACGCCATGATGACTTTGTCGTCATGCGTCACATAATAACGGCTGGGGCGCAGTCCGTTTCTGTCCAGCACCGCGCCAATATATTTACCGTCTGAGAACACGATGGAAGCCGGTCCGTCCCAGGGTTCCATCAGCGCTGAGTGGTACTCATAAAAGTCTTTCTTGGCCTGCTGCATATTGATATCGGCTTGCCAGGCCTCTGGAATCATCATCATTACTGCTTCCTGCAGCGAGCGGCCGGATAGCAACAGAAATTCCAATACTGCATCGAAGCTGCCAGAGTCAGAGCAGTCTTCATCGATAACCGGGAAAAGTGAAGTCAGTTTGTCACCGAAGACATCCGTGGCAACCACGCCTTGTCTGGCGAGCATGGAATTTACATTGCCACGCAGGGTATTAATCTCGCCATTTTGGCTCATGAATCGATTCGGCTGCGCCCTGTCCCAGGAGGGAAAAGTATTGGTACTGAAACGGGAGTGCACCATGGCCAGATGGGTTTCGAAATCTGGATTGGTCAGGTCGGGGTAGAAAGGGAACAACTGACCGGGGGTTAGCATGCCCTTGTAGACGATAACCTTGGTAGAGAGGCTGCAGGCATAAAGTTGTTTGGCTTCGGTGAGCGAAGTGTCGCCGCGCAGTCGATGGGAAAATCGCTTGCGAATGACATAAAGCTTACGTTCAAACTGCTCTTGCTCGAGACCGTCGGCGGCGGCAATAAATAATTGCTCTATCTGTGGCTGAGCAATTCTTGCCGCCGGTCCCACATCGGCGCCGACGGCATCGACCGGTACTTCACGCCAGCCCAGCAGAATTTGATCCTCTTCCGCGATAATCGCGTCGATGACGTCGCGACACTTCTCTCTTTCTTCCTTTATTTGCGGCAGGAAAATATTTCCAACCGCGTATTGGCCGGCAAGCGGTAAATCGGCGTGCAGTTCCTGTTTAGCGATTTTGCGGAAGAAACTGTGGGGCAGCGCCATCAGAATGCCAGCGCCATCGCCGGTGTTTGCCTCGAAACCACAGCCACCGCGGTGACCCATGCGAGAATTTATATGATAGGCATCCAGCATGATTTGGTGGCTGGGTTGGCCCTTGATATTAGCCACAAATCCAACGCCGCAGGAATCCTTCTCTTGAGCCGGGTCATATAAGCCCGTCTTTTCAGGATAACCAAATTTTAATGCAAGCTTGCTGGTGTCGCTCATTAAGTAATAAATCTCGTTTATTGTTTAATTCATTTCTGTTTTCGTTACTTCACCGCCCGTCGACGGCTGTACCTCTCGGGTTGAATAGCGTAACGCTGCTGAATTTGTCCTGACAGGGCTTGACGATGCAATCAGTTCCCCCTCGCTAACTGCTGTGCCGCTTAATGCACATTGGAGAGGGCCGAACACAATAACATTGCGACAGGATATGTCAAGGTTTACGGCGCTTTCAACTCCTGCCACTATGGACTAAGTAACTGATATTAAATAGATTAATTCAATCCATTGAAACGGCCGCACCCATACAGTAACTACGCACAAGTTAAGTTTCGGTCTGGTTGCTATCCCTAAAATCGTGACAGTGATGGCGGTGGAGATTTGTGTTTGCGTCACATCCGAACAGCCAGCAAACTAAATATCACAGTGCCCTCTTTCTGTAGAGTGCGCGAATTTGTAGTGGCGATCAGAATTTAAACCCGCCGAGAATTTGTTCCATCGAGGCTAAACTTTCGCCATTCTCTGTTACCGTTACCGATTAAATTTGATGAAAATCTGCGCCTGGATGAGCCTGGCTGAACCGACCAAAATACAGGCACCGCGTGCCTGGGTGGCTTGCTAAAAAACAGAAGGTGATTTACTCTAACCGGCGATATCTCACGATAATAAAATGCATGCTAAATGCAAACCATTCTCATTTAGATTTAATTAAAGAAGACCCAGAATTCCATTCTAAAAACGGAGGCGAATGTAAGCCGTGAATCCAAAACTAACCCGTAGACGCTTCATCAAAGGGGTAATTGCCTCTGGCGCGGCGGTCACTTCAACTACGCTATGGTACACAGCCAATGGTGCTGATCGTCCGGCAGGATATGTTGAGCGTCTCATCAGAATCAACGTCAATGGCCAGATGCGAAGTGTGGATGTCGTGCCCCAGGAGACGCTTGCATCGACTCTGCGCTATAAGCTTGCCTTAACCGGAACTAAGTTAGGCTGTAACCGCGGTGAATGTGGTTGCTGTACAGTCCTGATTTACGCCATACCGT
>JADFOC010000151.1 GCA_022563075.1 Pseudomonadota bacterium | reverse complement strand
ACCGACAATGGCGAAACTGCTCGATTGAGCACGACGTTGGGCAATACCCTGGAAGATTTCTTCACCGCCGCAATCAACTACAGCCCCAGACTCAGAATTGCCCAGGAAAACCTGAATATTGGATCGGCCCGCAAGCGCGCGGCGAACGGCCAGTTGTTACCACAATTGAATGCCAATGCCAGCATCAGTGACAACCGACGTACCGCCTTTAATCAACTAGAGGAGTTCGACGGCGAAAGGTACTCCGTGCAGCTGACCCAGATCCTGTTCAACTGGCAGGCATTTTCTGCCCGCAGTCAGGCCTACCTGGTGGAGGACCAGCGGGAAGCCGAGTACTACTACGAGCTCGCCTGGTTACTGACGGATGTGGCTGATAAATATCTTAATGTATTACTGGCAGAAGACGCCTTGGACTCTATTGCCTCTGAACTGGAAGCGGTGACCAATCAGCGCAATCAGATCCAGAGCTACTATGATCGCCAGTTAGCACAGATCACCGATTTGTACCAGGTACAGGCGAGTGAGGCGGCAGTGCAATCGGAGCAGTTGCAGCTGCAAAGTGATCTGGCGCTGAGCCGTGAAGCGCTGCGCTCGACAACCGGTGTCTCGGCAGGTCCCTTATATCGCCTGAGCGACCAGGCTCAGTTACCGCGGCTGGAAAACAGTATCGATTATTGGGTGCAGCAGGCACGTCAAGGCAATCATCAGATTCGGGCGCGGGAATTTGCCTTGCGCGCCGCGGACGAGCATATATCGGAGCAGCGTGGCGCCTATATGCCGCGAGTAACCTTCATCGTGCAGCGACAAGATACAGATTTGGGTTTCGATAACAGGCCTATCAATCAGACTAAGAACACCTACGTCGGTTTGGACATCTCCATACCTCTATTCGCCGGTGGCCGCAATCGCGCCGCCGTGAGCGAGGCCACCAGTCTGCGCAGTATTGCCGAAAATGAACTGCGGCAAGTTCAACTCGAGGCCGACGAACAAGTGCGCACAGCGTATTTGCAAGTCCAATCCAGTGAAACCCGCACCCAGGCGGCCCAAAAGCTGGTGGAATCAACCGCGCTGTCCGCGACCGCCATGCAACGGGGGTTCGAACTTGGCACCGTCACCAACGTTGATGTGTTGAATGCCCTGCGTGACCAGTATCGCGCCGAGCGGGATCTGCAAAGAACCCGTTATGAGCACGTCTATTATCTGTTATTGCTGAAGCGCGAGACCGGCCTACTGACCGCCGACGATATGTTGGAAGTCGGTAGCTGGCTGGTGGCTCCTGAGGTTTAGTGATTGCGTCTGCATAGGAGGATCTAATGATAGAGATCCATCACCTTGCGCATCACATCTTGCAAACTCTGGCTCAGATCTGCCGCCGCAAAACAATAAAATCCCTCCGCATGACTGACATGGTCCGGCAAGGAAAAGGTTCGCGTTTTATTTAGCGCCAACACCAATTCTGGATAATTGTTCTGCGAGTTCTGACTGGCATAGATCGCCATGGCCTGTTGCTTGACCGCGAGTTGCGCCGTTATATCAATCAATCGATTTACCGGATTCTGCACACAGATCTCATAGGCATAAGCCTGCGGAGTTGGATCGGCATCCGGCAATCCCTGCAACGCCGCCCACACCAATTGCGCCGTCGCCCGATGGTCAGGATGTATCTCCAGCGCCCCGGGAAAGAATACACTGGCCGGTGCCAGCTCGCAGATAGCCTGCGAGGTGATTGCCATCAGGCGCTCACTGGATTCGATGCCACGGTCCGGTTCCTGCCAGCATTGCAGACTTTTTACCCCAAGCAAGTCAATGGCCCGGCGCACTTCTTGATCACGCACCGCCACCAGATCATCCGAGTCTCCTCCAAGAGCCCCATCTGTGATTACGATCACATGGGTTTCTATTCCCTGTTGGTTAGCCTTAGTCAGACTGCCGCCCATGCCGAATGTTTCATCGTCGGCGTGTGGCGCAAAAACCAGCCAGGGACCCGGTGGCAAGGATGAAGTCTGATAAGGTATTAACACCTGTTCCTGATTTAGCATAGGAAGTGGCTTTGCCTTTTTTGTGGTTGGCGGTTGACCTGTTACGAAGGCTGAAAGTATAAAGAGTTCGTCACTCAATTTTTAGTTATTTTAGTCGATTCATGGTTAAATTCGCTGCCTTGTGCACCAGGCTTAAAGGCTGCGGCCAAGCCATACTTTGATACGGGATGCAGGATGTTCATTACACTGATTCGGCAATGGGTGTTGACACCCTTTGTTAATTACCGACTCTTTCACAACTTTATCAGACAGGACTTCTTTGCGCAGTTCACCGCGTCCATTGCCGGGTTTCTTTGGCTTTTCCTTACGCCGATCATCCACATCATCATCTATGCCTTCGTCTTTAGTTATATTTTTCAAATAAGAGATCCTGAAGGATTTGGGCAGACTACTTTCGTGATCTTCATGATGGTTGGTTACCTACCCTGGTTTGCTTTTGCCGATGCCATCAGCAAATCCACGGGATTGCTAATCGAAAAGGCACCGTTGATAACCAAGGTCGTGTTCCCGGTAAACATTATTCCCATCGTTGGCACGATGGTGCCTTACCTAACGCATGGCATCGGGTTCGGCGTGTTGTTGGTGTATCTGGCGACCCAGGGTTATCTGTCCTGGATGTGGTTGCTGCTTCCCGTGGTTTTCTTTCTACAGTTCTTATTTACCATGGGGCTGGTAGCGGTGTTGTCCGCACTCTGTGTTTTTTTGCGGGACTTACAGCAACTGGTAGCGCTACTGGTGATGACCTGGTTTTTCCTGACGCCCATTATCTATCCTATTACACTGATTGAGAGTGAATCCATTCGCAGCTTGTTCCTGCTGAATCCGATGCACAGTTTTATTAATCTTTATCGCGAAATAGTCCTCCTGGGAGAGTTTTCCCTGATTAATTTTCAAATTATTGTTCCGGTGTCGTTGTTAAGTTACTTCCTCGGTGGCTGGCTGTTCATGAAAATAAAAAACGCTTTTGGCGATGTCTTGTAAGCGTGAACCTGGTTGAGTGAACCACTTAATAATAACCGAAGGAAAACCCAAAGGAATAGAAAGTGCCGCGTATCTCAGTAGCAAACCTGAATAAGGAATTCAAGATCTATGCGCGTCCTCAAGACCGCTTGACCGAGATACTATTGCGCCGGAAAAAGCACCAGGTTTACCATGTGCTGAGTGATATCTCTTTTGCTTTGCCTGACGGCAAGAGTCTGGGCATCATCGGTGACAATGGTGCCGGCAAAACTACTCTGCTCAAATTGTTAGTGGGAACCCTGCAGCCTACCAGTGGCGATATTTCAATAAGGGGTCAGGTGGCCGCCTTACTGGAGCTGGGCGCCGGTTTTCACCCAGAGTTCAGCGGTCGTAAGAACATCTTCCTCAACGCGTCATTGTTAGGTGTGCCCGATGATGATATAGCGCAACTTGAGAATGACATCATCGAGTTTTCTGAACTCGATTACTTTATTGACCGTCCGGTTAAAACCTATTCTTCCGGCATGTATGTGCGGCTGGCATTTTCGATTGCCACCATGGTGAGGCCAGATATCCTGGTTATCGATGAGGCTCTATCGGTTGGCGACATGGCATTTCAGAAGAAGTGCGTGCAACGAATGAACCAGTTCAGACAAGAACAAAAGACCATGGTTTTCTGCAGCCACTCCATGTTTCATGTGCAGGAACTGTGCGACATAGCGATCTGGTTGGACAAGGGCCGCATCCGAGAGATTGGTGACAGCGATAAGGTGGTGGGTCACTATGAAGACTTCTGCAACTCCAAGAAGACCTATCACAGTATTCAGGAAGACATCCCGGCCGCACTGGGCGAGACGCAACAGCCCAAGGATGGCAACCAGACGCAGGACTGCAAGATAAATTATCTGGCGGTTAAGTCTCTACAGGGTGAGGAGCTTACGTCCCTGATACCGCTGTCCAGCATCGTGCTGGAGATGGAAGTGGAAGTATTGGTGGATGGCATGGAAGCTAATTTCGGGTTCGCCTTCATGAAATCGGCAGAGGAGCCGGTGGCCTCGTTTCTAACTAACGATATCGAACGGATCGACAAAGGACCGTTCAATAAAGGCGACAAGTTTATCGTGTCCCTCACCATCGAAAATATTGCGATGCGCGTTGGCGAGTTTTATGTGCTTGGCGGTTTAGCAGATAAGAGCGGATTGCTGTGGTATGAAACCAAATTCAGCAAACTGTTATCGGTGGAAGCCAATAAAGGCGTCGGGCCATTGATCATGAAGTCTGACTGGCAAGTAGTAAAATCGACCTAGGGTACCTCTGACACTTAGAAATCAATATCGTACAACTCTCTGCGTGCGGGCGCGGTGTCTGGCAGGTGGCCGTAGGGGTCTATCTTGTAGACACGAGGCAGGGTGTTATAGCTGCGTACCTCCACGATCTCCATATAGGACTGCCGCACCGGGTCGGGATTGTCGATGGTCTCACCCGCTTCGATGAGCTCTGCATACACTGTTTCCTCCAGTGCCAGGCTCGGATAAGCGAATATCGAGTACACATTGGAGGTGTTGTTGCCAACCCAGCTGGACAGTTGCTGCAGATATTCGAACGGCACGATCTCGCCAATTTCTGCACGGTTACTGATGTCTTCGCGCTCCCGATAGGCGATGATGTTCTCGATCAGTTCGTCATCCAAACCGGGCAGCAATTGCATGGCCTCCCGGGTGGCCAGGTTGAGATTCACGGTTCGGGTATTGCCGTAGATAGTAAATGCCGCATCCAGGTTGATGCCTTCGAATAATTCGGCGAAGCCACGAATGTGGAGAATTTCTTCCACCGTATCCAGTTCAGGATTATTGCGCGGGTTATAGCCCTGCTCCAGCGACTGGTAGTACTCTTTTTCGGCGCCATTGAGCCCTTCCAGATCATTCAGGTCAGTCCAGTCGGTCCAGGCAGCCAGCAAATCCTGCACCTCTTCCGGGTCGGCGTCGATGCCGCCTAAGCGCTTCTCGATCAGCAATTGCATATTGCGTCGTGGAATCCGGTTCAGATTTATCTTGCCGGCATGGTCATAGATGCGAACTACCATGTCTTCCGCTGCCGGATAATTCAGTTGTAACGGCTGCCCATTAAAGCGGTAAGCCGCGGTAAGAATCTCACCATCTGCCGATTCTTCAAGTTCTACACCGATGGGTCGTGGCATGCGTTCCAGCATCAGCTCCATCTCAGCCTGATTGATTGCCGCCATGACCTGCGCCCATTTAGGGATGGCTTGCTGATTATGCAGCGCGGTCTTGGCAGACAGGCGCACCTTGCTGGCCATAGCCGTGACCAGCACGGTCAGCAATACCGAGGTCCATAGGACCATTATTAATACGGTGCCAGTTTGTCTGATTCGGTTCATAGCGCCACTAAAAGACCGTACTAGGTCGAATGCTGCGATGTTCGCTGCTCTTAATTCTTGCCACTATCTCGAGTTCCTGTTTACGCTGGGCGATTTCATTGAATGGCGTGAAGCGCACATAGACGGCTAAAGGTAAGGCCAACAATTCTTCACCTATCCACTCATCACGCCAGACCTTGGTTTCATTCAGGTCCTGGAACAGGTAACTAAATGCCACTTCATAGTTGGGAAGTATTAAAATTGGCTCGGCATCTTCAAGCCGCTGGGTTGGGTTATCGCTGAAGGCAGGAACCAGGGATAGATAGACGCCTTCGTCGTCCACCCAAAACATTTCCCATACTGTAAGACCCGCGCTTCGCTGTGGTGAAACCGATGAAACCCAACTGAGGTAATCATCCTCGCCGACGAAATAGATCTGTCGCGACAGGGTTTCTTCGTTGGTGAAGCTGTGGGGAAAGGCGCCATGCAGTGCGCGATCGATTTGCAATATGGCCAGTGCTTCGTCCAGGCTCGCATCGAGAAAGTCAGAATTTCGATTCCAATCTTCTGCGACGATGTAAACTCCGGTGCTAAGCAATCCAAGCAACATGGCCGTCAAGGCCATCGCCAGCATGACCTCGATGAGGGTAAAACCTGTTTCTGAATGGCGACTATTGGTCATGACTAGCGCGGCAAATCCAGCTGTATCCATCGACTACCTGTTATGATTTCGTCTCGGTCTCGATTGACGATCTCAAAATATTGCAGTGTGTGTACGCTGGCCTGGGTCTTTCGAACAGGCTCTTCCAGAAGTTCGCCTGCACGTACATCATAATTGGTATTCTCGAGGATTAACTCGACTTCGTGATACTCGTTTTCAAGTAGTGCGAAATTTGTTGCCGCACGGGCGCGGGTTGCGCGGATCAGACTCTCCTCCGAGCGCCATGAAAGTTGTTTACTGCCACCCACCAGGGAAAACAGACTACCCAGCACGAAGCCGGTAATGGTCAGGGCGACAATTACTTCCAGTAAAGTAAATCCAGACTGTGTTGTGAACCTCTTCATCTTGCGCTGCTTATTCTTCAATAAATTCGGTGGTGATTCTTCCGGTGAATGGGTCAATCTCTATATTGGCAAGCTGTTGATTCTGAGCAAGAATGAGTGTGCCGCCGGTACTACCTCCCTCCGGATAGAAAACGATATCTATGCGCTCATCAATTTCTATTTCACGATCGGTGCTGTCCCGAAACCGCAGCGTGATTCCCTGGCTCTGCCATTGCCCAACTGAGGTTATGCGTGAATCGGCCGATGGCGTGGTGCCGTC
>JADFOC010000150.1 GCA_022563075.1 Pseudomonadota bacterium | reverse complement strand
TCTTCCTTGCTCATCTGTTGAGATTTCATCACCCGAATCGCGGTTGAGGTGTCCTTCACCACATTGTAAAAGTTCAACAAATCGGACTTACTGCCCAATGGACCATGGCCGGGAATTACACGGGTATCGTCGGCGATCCAGGAAAGCGCTCGTTCGAGGTTGTGCAGATATCCCTGCACACTGCCACCACTGCCTAAATCAATGAATGGAAAACCCCCATTAAAGAAGTGATCCCCCATATGAATCACATTAGAGTCTGCGAACATGACGACACTGTCGCTGTCAGTATGGCCATTTGGCATATGGATTAGGGTTACGTCTTCGCCATTAAAATGAATGGTGATGTCATCATCAAATATGACAACCGGCAAGGCTGCCGCAGGAGAACCACCGGCGACTAGTCGGTTCCGAACATTTTCATGGGCGACTATCAAGCTGTCGGCGCCAAATTCGCCATTACCCCCGGTATGATCCCCGTGGAAATGCGTGTTAAGCACAAATTTTGGCACATCCGAGCCCAGTGCCGCCAGCGCCTCCTTGATACGCCCGGCCAGCGGGGCATATTGATCATCGATAATCAGAATTCCGTCATCACCGGCAGAAACACCGATGTTGCCACCGGAGCCAACCAGCATTGAGATGTTACCGGCGACCGCGACCGTTTCGATGGTGACATTGGCGAACCTGTCATCCTGAGCCGTGGCGGATAGAACTGAGATGAGGGCGCCCACCCCTAATATTGATCTAATCAATGGTGAAATTTTCATGACACTTCCTGCGGTTTTTATTATGGGATAGCTGGCAATGCTATGTGGGGTGTCGGGTTTATGCAAGCTCTAACAGAAGACTCAGATCAATTATCGCGACCTCGATCCAGTTGCTCAATAATTGCCCGGGGGATGCATCTCGCTGTCTTATATGCCATATTTTGTGTCTAATATGACCTAACTTGCTAAAGGCCTATCTGACTATAGTCCTAGCAACTTAGGGGTAAAGTAAGGCGCATCATGGCAAGACTCCCGGTGATAGCAGGATTTGGCGGTATCAATGCAGCAGGACGCAGTTCCGGTCATCATGCCTATCGGCGCATGATCATTGATTCCCTGCCGCAGGAGCAAGCCACACAGACACTTGCCAGCCTGGCGGCACTGACCGGGCAACTGCAGCGGCGTGAGGATAGATGGCTAAACGGACTCGGTGAATCCGTCAATTTCGATACCTATTTAACTGAAATAGCTCCTTCTCTGCGGCAAGGCAGTTTGATCCGGCAGGTAGAGCAAAATCTGTTCGACCCAGCACACCTGCTCTTTCACCGGCGCGCCAGTCTAGCCGCTGTCAATGGAGGTACTCTTGAATTCGAACTACGCAAGAAACACCTGCCAGATCCCTTGCCTGAAGGTTGGTCCGTCAGCGACAGTCCCAGCAACAAGGAAGGGTGTCTTAAAGTCAGTGCCGCTAAAAACTTCGATGTGCTACTTCGGTGTTATCGCCAAGCAGCAGTAAATAGCGCAGGCCAACTGCCTACCGGGTTCGACCCTGCCACGCTTTATCCATCACGAAATCACCCCAGAGGATTGCAGTTGACAGTTTTTGCGGCGTCGGATGCGATTAACTCCCTCGGCATCGATTGGGAAACTATTAAGCAAAGAGTGGCTCCCGATCAAATCAGTGTCTATGTCGGCAGTGGCTTGAGTCAATTAGATTACAACGGTAACGGAGGCATGCTGCAGGCCAGGTTACTGGGCAGGAAAGTAAGCTCGAAGCAACTTCCCCTTGGCTATGCAGAAATGCCCGCCGATTTTATTAATGCTTACCTGCTAGGCAATTTAGGGACAACCGGTACCAATGTCGCCGCCTGCGCCACATTCTTATACAACCTGCGACAGGGAATTCGAGACATTCAATCGGGGAGCCACCGCGTGGTTATCGTCGGTACCAGTGAAGCACCTTTAGTCCCGGAAATATTTGATGGCTTCGCCACCATGGGAGCGTTGGCGGATGACGCTTCTTTGCGTAAGTTAGAGTCACTAGATGCCCACCAAGCGCCTGATTTTCGGCGCGCTTGCAGACCTTTTGGATTCAATACGGGCTTTACTTTGGCCGAGTCTGCGCAGTGCATTATCCTTTTCGATGATGAACTGGCACTGGATTTGGGAGCGAATATTTACGGCGCCGTCAATGAAGTGTTTATTAACGCAGATGGCTTCAAGAAATCGATCGCCAGTCCCGGTCTCGGTAACTATATCTCGTTGGCTAAAGCTGTCGCTGCCACCAGGAACGTCATCGGTGATGAAGCATTGAAACGGCGCAGTTTTATTCAGGCACACGGCACCGGCACTCTGCAAAATCGGCAGACAGAATCGCATATCATCAATCGAATTGCTGAGACTTTTTCAATCGATGCCTGGCCGGTGGCCGCCATCAAATCGTACGTGGGACACTCACTCGCCTCCTCTTCTGGAGATCAGCTGGCAGCGAGCCTGGGGGTTTGGGCACATGGTTTCATTCCTGGGATTTTAACCGTGGATGCAATCGCCGATGACGTGCATCAGGAAAACTTGGAGTTTCTATTACAGCATAAGGAAGTAGGCAAGCAGGGCATGGACGCGGTGATACTCAATTCCAAAGGCTTTGGGGGTAACAACGCCAGCGCCTCTGTGTTAGCCCCGCACATCGTCGAACAAATGCTGCGGAAAAGGCATGGCACGGCTAGCCTTAAAAAATATAAAAAACGAAACGAAGCGGTCCAGGAAAATTCTGCCGGCTATGACGCGGCGGCTATAGAAGGCATAAACTCCACCATCTACAAGTTTGATCACAATGTCCTGGGCAGTGAATCAATCGAGCTTTCCACCGACAAAATCAGTATCGCAGGCATTACTCCGGAGATTTCATTAGTCTTGGCGAATAGCTACGCAGACATGTGCGACTGATGGTTCATTTACTTCCGGTTCAAGTTACTTCAATTGCATGCTGTTCGGCAATGCGTTGCTTCCAGATGGCCGGGCCCGTCTGATGCACAGAAGTGCCGTTAACATCGACTGCCACCGTCACCGGCATTTCCTCTACCTCAAATTCGTGGATTGCTTCCATACCCAGATCTTCAAACGCCACAATCTTTGCCCGGCGAATTGCTTTCGATACTAAATAGGCAGCGCCTCCCACTGCCATTAAGTATACCGCGCCATGCTTCTTGATTGCATCGATGCCAAGTTGGCCGCGCTCAGCTTTACCTATCATTCCAATAATGCCGGTTTTCTCAAGCAGTGCATCGGTAAACTTATCCATACGCGTCGCCGTGGTAGGTCCGGCGGGACCAATCACTTCATCGCGCACTGGATCCACCGGCCCCACGTAATAGATGAATTTATTTTTAAAATCTACTCCCGGGGGTAATCCTTCTCCCTTTTCCAGCATACTCAACAGGCGTTTGTGAGCCGCATCGCGGCCAGTCAACATGGTTCCCGATAACAGCAGTGTTTCTCCCGGCTGCCAGTTAACAAGATCCTCCTTGGTGACCGAGTTCAGATCTACCTTTCTGGCTCTTGGCCCCACGTCCCAGGTGATCTGCGGCCACTGATCCAGGCTCGGCGGGGTTAGCTCGGCCACACCACTGCCGTCCAGGGTGAAATGCGCGTGTCGAGTGGCTGCACAATTTGGAATCATAGCCACCGGCAAAGACGCCGCATGGGTCGGATAATCCAGGATCTTCACATCCAACACCGTGGTGAGCCCACCCAGGCCTTGCGCGCCTATCCCCAGCGCATTGACTCTATCCATGATTTCGAGGCGCAATTCATCGATCGAGCTGGCCGGTCCTCGCTTCCGCAGTTCATGAATATCGATGGGCTCCATCAAAGCTTCCTTGGCCATCACCATGGCTTTCTCGGCACTGCCACCAATACCAATCCCCAGCATCCCAGGGGGGCACCAACCGGCTCCCATCGTTGGCAGGGTCTGTTCAACCCAGTCGGCAACGTTGTCGCTGGGATTAAGCATGACTAATTTTGCCTTATTCTCGGAGCCGCCCCCTTTGGCGGCTAATTTCACTTCGATCTTAGACCCAGGAACCAACTCGGTGTGAATGACTGCCGGAGTATTGTCTTTGGTATTTTTTCTGGATCCGGCTGGATCGGAGAGAATAGAGGCTCGCAACACATTATCCGGCAACAGATAGGCTCGTCGCACCCCTTCATTGACCATCTCCGCCGGAGTCATGTCGCCTTCCCATTGCACATCCATGCCAATCTTGAGAAAAACACATACAATTCCCGTGTCCTGACAGATTGGGCGTTTGCCTTCCGCGCAGAGACGAGAATTGATGAGAATTTGGGCCATCGCATCCTTGGCGGCAGGCGATTCTTCTTTCTCATAAGCTTCATGGACTGCTTTGACAAAATCCAGCGGATGGTAATAAGAAATATACTGCAAGGCGTCAGCCACGCTTTGAATCACATGTTCGTTGCAGATTAAAGTCATGGCCGCATAATCCCGGGGAATTTGAACGAGCTATTCTATCACTTTGTCGACTTTGCTTTTACCGGATTCCAAGGCCGACTGATTAGCGAATACCGATGCATGGTTTGAGAGGCGATAGTGACAAGGGTTACTGGCGAGATCGCGAAGTTTAGTTTGGCGAAAATTCAGTCGCCGCTCCTGAATTTCTAGCTTCTACAGTAATATTTTCGGCGACATCGCGTTTGGTAAAAACTGATCCCAGCACCGCACCGGTAGCCGTCCAACACAGCGCGATGCCAGCGCCGATGGCTGCCATGGCAGCAATGCCAAATCCCAGACCATCTGTCAGTAGTGCAAACGCAGACGACCACAGAGCATCACCTCCTCGATAGATCACCACATCCACCACGGGTTTCGCTTTGAAGCGGGTTTCACGAGAAACAGCAGTAAACAGCATCTCTCTAGCCGGTTTGGTGATGCCATAGTTTCCCGCTTGTCTGGCTACTTGCAGGGCCAGTAACACGGTCAGTATTGGCGCGAACGCCAGAATCAACAATGCCGCACACATGAAGGCCGGCACCAGCGCCAAGGTGAAGGGCATGCCTATGCGAGTGGCCAGCCGGCTGGTGGCGAAAAACCCGAGGCTAAACGTCAACACGTTTACCACCAGGGCTAACAGCGCCAATATTTCCGTGCGTCGATCGCGATCGAAATCACGTAATAAATTGGTTTGTTCAAAATAGGCAAAAGAGCCAATCGCTGTATACAGCAAGATAAAAACAGCGATGCCAATTAAGTAAGGGCTGGTAATAAACTGTTTGAATCCGGCCAGGGGATTGCCACCAATCTTCACTGCAGAAAGATCAGCGGCGATCTGAACATTGTGCAATTCGGTTCCTTTTAAATGCTGCAAATACATAACCACTGGCAGTGGAATTAGCAGCATGAGAGATGCGGATAGCATCAATGTTTCAGAACCTATGCTTCGAACGATAACCGCGGCGACCAGCGGCCCTGCGATGGCGCCGGCACTGGCACCCATGTAGATAAATCCAAACAGACGTTTCGATTGCTCTTTATTATACAAATCTGCCATCAGGCTCCAAAACACCGACACATGAAACAGACTGAACAGGCTTACCCAAAGATAAAATCCCTTATCGAGCAATACCTGATCCTCAACCAGAGGCGCACCAAAGTAAAAGCTGACAAAACTGAGAGCAAAAAAAGCATAAACAGCAGGAACCAGGTACTTAAAATTAATCCTGGACACGGCGACACCATAGATGGCGACGAAGCTGAGGCTGAGAAAAAATTGAATATTCCAGAGCACACTGATTTCAGTATTGCTCCAATCACTGGCCATTGCATCACGCACCGGGCGCAGCATGTAGTAAGCTGTCATCAGAATAAAAATCAACAAGAACGACAACACAACTGATTTCTGTTCGTTCTGTTCGATGAGGGTTGTTGATTTAACTAAGCCAGCTAACTTCGATCCTTCACTCATGGAAAAACTCGCTAAATATATCCAATAGAAAACTGGATTGATCCTTTATTACTCTACTTTGACTCTTTTATCCACTAGAATAATGTGCCGTTAGGTAACAGGCTCGCAGAAACAAACAATGATCCAATCACAACACCAGAACATTAAATACAGCGTCGACGGCAAAGTCTTTGTCATTCAAATTCATCGACCCGAGAAGAAGAATGCGCTACTTCCAGGCATGTACCGGGCGCTGGCCGACGGCTTAAAGCAAGCAGATGATGCTGCTGCAATCAATGCAATTGTCCTTCGTGGTGTTGACGATTGTTTTACCAGCGGCAATGATGTGAATAGCTTTGTCGGTGACGACTCTGCAACTGGCGAGCGACCTTCGGTTTATTTCATGCTTGCCCTGCATGAAACCCGCAAACCAATCATCGCCGCTATTAGTGGCCTGGCCATCGGCATCGGTACAACAATGCTGTTGCATTGTGATTTGGTTTACGCGTCCCAGAATTGTTTCCTCCACCTCCCCTTTACTCGCTTAGGCGTCTGTCCCGAAGCCGGCTCCAGCTATTTATTACCGCGACAGATAGGTTATCTTCGCGCGGCCGAATTAATGTTGCTGGGAGATCGTTTTAGCGCAGACAAAGCCTGCAGCTATGGCATTGTGAATGAAGTGTTACCGCAAGATCAATACATGGACTATGCGTTAGGCAAGGCCCATGAACTTGCGGCACTTCCATCTCAGGCGGTACAAGCGAGCAAACGGTTATTGAAACGCGGGATTGAAAATG
>JADFOC010000149.1 GCA_022563075.1 Pseudomonadota bacterium | reverse complement strand
GTAAGCACCCACCGACCAGGTTGGAGCGCCACCCGTTTTCCAGGAATCGCCAGCCCAACTGTCATTGCCCGGTTCACCCTCGCCGGGAATGGTGTACACGCGCCACACGCGTTCCTGAGTATTCAGGTCATAGGCATCGAAATAACCACGCACACCAAACTCGCCACCGGCGATGCCGATGATCGCCATGTTCTTTACGATCAGCGGTGCGGCAGTTGCACTGAAGCCATGACTGTGTTCGTCAATCTCAATGTCCCACAACAGCTCCCCGGTAAAACGATCGAAGGAAAGCAGATGTGCATCCAGGGTGCCCATGATGATCTGATCACCATAGATGGCAGCGCCTCGATTGGCGGGTCCACAGCAGATTCTCAAGTCTTCGGGTTGCGGATGGTCATAGCGCCAATACAGTTCTCCGGTTGCCGCATTCAACGCCATCAAATGATTGTAACTGGTGGTCATGTACATGATGCCGTCGTAGACGATCGGCGACATCGCGAATTGCCCTTGGGTACCGGTGGGGAATGACCAGGCCACTTGCAAAGTCTGAATGGTTGCTGGATTCAACTCGGTAATGGGACTGTGGCGGAAGTTTCGATAATCGCCTCCGTAATGCAACCACTGCTCCGGATTGGCGGTGCCACTGGCCAGTGTCTCCGGCGTAACCGGCCCCAGTCCAGTTCCGATAGGTTCTTGATTGAGCCAATGACTGGTGGGCTGTCTCTCTAGTAGTGCCGCATCGGCCTCGGGCTCATCTGCATTAATGTCTGCATTGGCCGCCCCATCTTCCACGGCGGCGGCGGTTGATGTGCTGCTGGATTCGGATGACGGCTCCGAACAGTTCAGCAGAAACCCCGATAATAGAATCATCAGCAGCCATCTGGTTGCATTGCTAGCTTGGTTTTGCATTGATACTGCCTCTTGGTAATGCGGCTCCTCGAGCGGAGACTTAACCGTGATCGTGTTTGAAGAGTCAGGCAGATTAAACACTATCTGCCATGGTTTCAACCCCTGAGGAGATCTCGCCGCACCGCAGCATCGAGAAACCCCTGCTCATTCAAAGCGGATGTTTGCGTGCTTATGACGACAATTTAACTTCGGCGCCGAGTGGTTGAAAGGTGATCAGTAATTGCGGCAACAGCGTCAAGGAACCGATCAAAGCCACCAGCATCGCTATGCTGGTGAGCAATCCAAATATAATCGTGGGAATGAAGTTGGATAATGCCAATATTGAAAAACCGGCAACAATAGTCAACGAGGTGAAATACATCGCGCGCCCAATACTGTCGTGACAGAAAAACATAGTCTTGCGATAGTTACCGAAGCGTGAGAACTCCCGTTTGAAGCGATGCATGTAGTGAATGGTGTCATCGACGCCGATGCCAATCGATATTGCGGCAATGGTGATGGTCATTATATCCAATGGAATACCCAGCCATCCCATCAGACCGAGCACGAATATCGCGGCAATTGCGTTGGGAATGATACAGATAAGCGCGATCTTCAGGGATCGGAACAACACCAGGAACATTAGTGTGATCACCAACATGACGACACCCAGGGTGAGTATCTGAGAATCAAACAATCGCTGCAGCACATTATTGTAGAGCACGAGTATGCCAGTTACCGTTACCGCCTCATCGGCAAATCCGAATTCTTCCTCCACGCCCCTTTCGATGCGCTGCAATAATTCATTGCGCTGTAAATCCGGGTCAGACTCGATAACTCTCACATTGAATCGCAACTGGTTTTCTTCAATCGAGACAAACGGATAGAGTACAGATTCCTTCAGTGTTTCAGGAATGCGATTATAGAGAATAGCCCATAACACACCATCGATGGGTTCATAGGCATTCAATTTTTCCGCTAATTGGATCACGGCACCGAAGGACAAGACTTTTCCCGTCTGTGGATCGTCATCCAGATAAGTGTGGATACTCTTTATCAGATCCATTTTTGGCGCGGTGAACCAGTAGGCGTCTGCGTCGGCGCTGCCACCAAAGCTGTCATCGAAACCGTCATCGAAATCGTCTTCAACTACCGGCAGATCCACCACCAGATCGAAAGAAAGTGTGCCCCCCAGCTGCCTATCGAACAGGGTCATACCCTGGAAGATCTCGGTCTTCTCACGAAAGTAATCGATGAAACTATTCTCTACTTCGAGACGAGTCAGACCCAGAACACTAAAAATTAGTACCCCTGCATAGATGTAAAGCACTTTGTTTTTTAGGGTGTCGGTGAGTCTTGCTAGCGCTGAGGTAAGATTTAGTTTTAGATCTGGCGAGAGTTTTGTCGGATCTATTGGTAGCAGGCTCATCACTGCAGGAAACATAACAAAGACAACGATAAGTGACGCCAGCATTCCCATCACCATCATCCAACCAAAAGAAATTATGGGGGAGATGCCACTGACGATTAACGTGCCAAATGCTACCGCGGTGGTAAGCGCCGTGTAGACACAGGGTTTGAACATGCTGAGCACGGCATGCTTGAGCAGCTTATCGTGGTTGCTGTAGTGCCGCTTGGCTCGCAGCTCACGATAGCGGACAGTGAGATGCAAAGTTAATGAGATGGTGATAATCATTAACAGAGAAATGAAGTTGGAAGACACCACGGTGACGCGCCAATCCATCAACCCCAATATACCCACCATGATAGTGCCGGCCACCGCGCAACAGGCCAAGGGTAATACCACCCAACGAACCTTTCTAAAGATCAAACCCAGGGCAACGATGATGAAGGCCACCACGCCGAAACTGAAGGTTCTGAGATCGCTACGTACGAAGGTCACCAGGTCGTCCGCGATCATCGGAGCCCCACCCAGATAGATTTGGGCATCGTCTCGGTAGTTGTCCAGGATGCCACGGATACGGGCGATGGTCTGAGTTTGCCTGGTGCCGGTAAACACCGAGTATTCGGCGTATTCCGCTTCGACGCGCCGCAGCTCGATGACTTCTGCCGCTGCGATGGTTGCATCGACTTCTTTATTGCGCAGCTCAGTTCTGCGTCGGATCAGTGATCTCGAGCGTTCGTCGATCTCGAAGTTCACCAGCATGCCGGCGGTCTCGCCGTCAGGACTAATCAATGCATTACGGAATATAGGACTGCTGATCAATTCTTCGCGCGCCGCCACCAGATCGAGCTCTGCATCCATCAGTGTGAGATAATTTTCAGAGATACCGACCAATGGCGTGTCTTCGAATATCGGCACATTGAGGATGCTGTCGATCGATTGTACCCGATCGACGGTGAGCAATTGTTCCTGCAGACTCTGCATATGCTGCAGTGTCTCGCGTGCGAACAGGTCACCGTTTAATGGCGTATAGGCGACGATGACCGATTCACGTATGCCGTAACGGGTATTAATAAAGCGGGTATACTCTAGATCTTTATCGCCCTCCAGTAACAGGGAATCGGCCGAGGCATCGAGGCGGAAATTACGCGCGTGATAGGCGAAGACACTGGCAACTGTCAACAGAATTAATAACACCCAGATGGGTCGTCCAAATACCAGGCTTGTGTAAATCTGGGTGATTCTTGAAAGCATTCATTGTCCTGCGAATTCGCGTACCGCAACGGCAGCACAGTATACGCGTTTAGGCGCTCTTATTCGATTACCGGCTTACAGCCCAACACTGAAAGCCTGACACGACAAAGCCGGAACCGCAGCAAAGGTTCCGGCTTGCTTGTAACAAAAGCTGGTTGCAGCAGTACTGGTGCTTATTGCTGTGCCGCCTGTCTTTCCAGCTCTCGTGCACCACCCATGATGCCGGCAAAAGCATAGTTGCCCTCATGGCAGGCATACTCATACATAGGCTCGTTATCTGGGCGGCGATTCATCGCAATTTCACCGGTCCAGGATCGCTGATAGGACAGTGGGTCTTCCATGGTAAAACTGTACTTGATCTTGTCTTGGGCGATCAACTCGAAACGTTCGGTTACCGTCAACTGATCCGAGCTGCCTCGATAAGACTGGAGGCGATTAAAGTTTTTGGTTTCCACCACCAGGGTGTCTCCCTCCCAATGCCCGACCGAGTCTCCCATCCATTTCTGCAGGTCCGTTGCATGGGGGTCTTGGTTCAGTGGAATGATGCGCGCATCGTGTACCATTTCCACCATGATCAGCAGGTAGTCTTCTGTCTGCACAATCTGGTAGTTGTTGTTATACATCACCGGCAACATCGGTGGTCCGGAACTGGAACCAAAGGCCAGCAGGCAACGTTCCCCCAGTGGCCTCAGCTCAGGTGCATCATAGGGCGCCACACCTGGCATCGCTCGCCATTGGGCGCGCAGATCATTGGTGGGTCGATCACCTTCCAGGTAAGGAATCCGACCGTTGGCAGGATCCACCACGATGGAGGTACGATATTCGCCGTTGATCTGAATCGCATTGGTTCCTCGATCGATCCAGAATCCGTTGTAGCCGGCCTGGGTATTGCGATCGGTAGGTGCAGCACGCGCCGGATCACTGGGGGTGCTGTAACGTTCGATACGATCACGCCAACCCTGTTCCTGATCGGCGGCCTCTGCTGCGGTAAGAAATCCCTGCAACCCAAACTCTTCCGGTCTTTGTAATGGAGTCTGCGTGGCATTGGTCCAGATGCCTTGAAGATCCCGTTTGCCGTCCGCGGTTCTCGGCATGTCCCAGGCTTGCGCGGAAGCGTCAGCCACTATCATCAGCATCGAGGCTAGCCCCAGCAATGCGGCTACGAATGTTTTCATGGTTTTTCTCCCTGGGAATGCTTGTCAGTCTGCCTCGGAGCTTACTCTTAAAGGGTAATTGCCTCAATACTGACGAGATAACCGGGTTTTACAGGACGACAAATCCAGGTGTATTCACCGTTTTAGCGGCAACCTAAGCGGTGCCTTGGTACTGATGGCCGCACCTACCAGCTTGCTGTAAACTCTCGCCGATGCCTTTAATTTATCAGTAACTGAATTCTTACAGACAACTACTCCAGGGCAACTCATTGTTTTTATAGATAATAATCAATCTCATCGCATCGGGCGTTGACTGAAACTTGATCTGCAATTTTCTGTGACAAAGAGGATCAAGCCGCTGGGATGCATTGCTGAATATTGATACTATTATTCTCAAGTTGAGAGGCTAGAGTCCGATGCTTTGCTCTAGTACCGGGCGACTCAGATCCGGGCTTGGTGGATTGGGGCCTGGCAGGTTGAATTGGCGCAACCAGACCCTATAGTTAATAAGTGAGACTCGCCGCATAAACGTATTTGAAAAAGGAGCAGTTGCATGAAGTTGCTAGGCAAATTATTCATTTCCTGTGCCATGGTATTTATGACCATGGGCGCTGTCGCCGATGAGTGGCTACGTTCAATTCCTGACTTCGAGTTGATCGATCATCTGGGTGCAACCCATACCCTGGAGCAGTATGCGGATAAAGATTTCGTCGTGTTTTATGTGAATGGTGTGGGCTGCCCTATCGCCAGAATCGCCCTGCCAAACTACCGTGAAGTGCGTGATGAATACGCGTCGCAAAATATCGACTTCATCATGTTTAACGCAAATATCCAGGATGACCTGGGCCGCATTGCCAAAGAAGCCGCGGAGTTCGGTATCGACTTCCCTATCTTAAAGGACGACGGCCAGGTACTTGCCAAGGCGCTGGGGGTCGAGAGAACCGCCGAAGTATTTATTGTGAATCCCAATTCCAGGGAAGTGCTGTATCGTGGACCCATCAACGACCAGCTCGGTTATGAGACCCAACGCAATAATGCCAGCCAGCATTACTTGAAAGATGCATTGGATACCGTCCTTGCCGGTGGTACCGTGAACATGAACAACATCCCGGATTCCAAAGGCTGTCTGATCGCCTTCTTCGATACTTAAGCAGAAATTTTAATTGAAACTAAAAGGGACACCGTGTGTCCCTTTTTTTGTCCTGGTGCTTGCCGGTGACGGTGTCCAACGTTGAAATCGACGGTCTCCTCTTCTACGTTGAATTTCTATTCGGCAAAAGCGCGCTCGATCACATAGTGGCCCTTGACGCCGTGGCGTGATTCCTGAAATCCCCAGCCATCCAATATGGCACAGGTGTCCTTCAACATGCCGGGACTGCCACAGATCATGAAGCGATCCCATTGCGGATCGGCTTGATCTAAACCAATGTCGGCAAACAATTTACCCGAAGCCATCAAATCGGTTAAACGACCCTGCGTCTGGTAGTCTTCTCTGGTCACGGTTGGGTAATAAATCAGTTTTTGCCTCACCTGTTCGCCGAAAAATTCGTTCTGTGGCAGTTGCTGGTAGATGAGATTCTGGTAGGCGAGTTCGGAGACATGACGCACACCGTGGGTGAGAATCACCTTATCGAATTTTTCGTACACCGATGGATCTTGAATGATGCTGATAAAAGGTGCCAAACCGGTACCGGTGCTGATCAAGTACAGATTGCGCCCTTCGAGCAGGTGATCGACCACCAGCGTGCCGGTAGGTTTGCTGCTGACGAAGACCTCATCGCCGACCCGAATGTTTTGCAGGCGTGAAGTAAGCGGACCGTCGGCTACCTTGATGCTGAGAAACTCTAACTCTGCATCGTAGTTGGGGCTGGCAATACTGTAGGCTCGCAGCAAGGGTTTGCCATCTATCTGCATGCCCAGCATGACAAAATGGCCGTTTTCGAAGCGTAAAGATCGATCCCTGGTGGTTTTAAAACTAAACAGTGACTGATTCCAATGATGCACATCGGTAACGCTCTGGGTGGATAAACTGGGCACGACAAACTCCTGAT
>JADFOC010000148.1 GCA_022563075.1 Pseudomonadota bacterium | reverse complement strand
TTTTCGGAGCTTATAAAAAAATCGCCCAACCAGGCCAACCACCAGCAGCGTAGTCAATACCAATAGCAAATCGAACCCATCACCACTCTGTGTTGGTCCGTCTACACGCGTCACCAGAAGCGCCTGCAATCCGATAAGCAAGGAAACAGCCAGGATTACGGACACAGATGGCCGAGTGTACTTTAGAACCGAGCGCTCCATGTCCTCAATAGATTTTAGTGTTGCCAATGCCTCGCTGGTTGCGGTTTCATCACCATCGGTATTCATGCCGATTCACTCCTCTGTCTTTCCAAGTTGGAAAGCAACATAGCACTCACTTTCCATGTTGGCAAGTGTTATCTTTCCATATTGGAAAGGCATAAGTTTCCAATGTGGAAAACAAAGGATTGTAGAGTGAATTCCGTATAGAGAGCCATGATCCACACAATCGTCCTACTCTCTTTATTCGCCTGCTGTACCTGCTTCGCACTGAGCCACTTTGATTGCTACAATTGATTGTAATCACGGGCAAATTCATACAAATTGTCACAGACTCACAGCGCGCTTCTCTATACAATGCCGCCGATTAGAAATCACCATAATGAGACGAGCCATCCATTTCATCTATAAATCAGTGGTTATTGCGATAGTGACACTCGTTGCACCGCTCGCGTGGGCGCAGCTGGACCAAACAGAACATCCCACCGACGATTCGACCATCGTCTACAGTGCCGATTATTTTGCGGACTTCCAGCCTGTTTCTGCTAGCGACATGATTAGTCGTATACCTGGTATCGGCTTGGCAATGCGGCGAGGTGGCGGTGGCGGCCGCGGTCTGGGCTCAGGTGAAGGTGAGATATTGATCAATGGCCAGCGCACCACTGGCAAGGGAAATACTGCCCAAAGTCTACTGAGTCGAATTTCAGCCGATCAGGTAGATTACATCGAAATAATACGCGGCACCTCGGAAAACCTGGATATACGGGGTGCAGGCCAGGTAGTCAATGTGGTTCTACTGGATACACCTTCCCGTTCCAGCACCTCGCTCGAAATCAGCGCAGTTCATTTGCGTGATGGCACTGTTGACCCCGGAGGCCAGCTCTCATTCAGCGGGCAGACCGGTAATTTTAATTACTTGTTGCATGTCGAAGCAGATCCTCGTTACAGCAACCGATTGAGCAAGGAGGTCAGCTACAATCCAGACTTCAGTCTACGAGACATCCGGCGCGACGAAAGCACTCGAGATCAAACCGATTTTCAAACCAGTATGAATCTGGGCTACACCTTTGAAAAAAGTGTGATTCAGCTCAATGCTCTGTATGAGACCAGTAATCCTCCGTCGGACTTGGATCGAACCATTCACGACTTCGAAAACAACACCACGACCCGGCAGCGAGAAGACAATGAAACGGACCGAAATAACTGGGAAATCGGTGGCGATTACGAATACGCATTTACTACTGGTGGGAAATACCGATTCCTCTTCATCGTCAATGATCGAGAATTTGAATCAACCCGACATCGCTATGACGTATTTACTGATTCGGAAAACAAAAATTTGTTTTTGGCCAATTCGGGGCGAGATCGGGAGCGCATAGCACGTACGTCCTATACCTGGAATCTGGATAATTCCCAGGGCGTTGAACTAGGCATGGAAGTGGCTCAGACCATACGAGATTCCAATCTACGTTTAGGCCTGGACATTTCCGGGACGCCATCCCCTGACTTCGGCGACCTGGTACCGGTGTCGGTAAGCAATAGTGGCTCCGCCGTGGAAGAGCTGCGCTATGAGGCGTTTGCGGTACATAATTGGCAGATCAATTCACGCATGTCACTGGAGAGCTCACTCGTTTATGAAACGTCCACCATCGAGCAATCGGGTGATGTCAGCAACAAACGCGATTTCGATTTTGTCCGGCCCAAACTGGATTATCGTTTTAATATCACCCCCTCCTTGCAGCTACGCGCCGGTGTTGAAAAAAGGGTGTCACAACTCAGCTTTTCGGATTTCAGTGCCTCGGTTGACAATTCAGATGAAGACCAGAATGTTCAGGCTGGCAATCCCGGGATCGCTCAGGAACAATCCTGGCGCTACGAATTAAATCTCGAATTACGCCTGCCCAATGATATCGGTGTAGTAAATTCCCAATTCTATTACCGGGATATAGAAGACGTAATCGATCGTATCGATGTCTCACCCAGCCCGGACGATTTGCAGTCGGCAAGGGGCAATATTGGAGATGGCAACCGCTACGGTCTTAACCTGGACGTCAGTGCCAGGCTTGGCATGTTGGGGCTACCAAATGCTCTACTGACAACCGGCGTGGGACTGCGTGATTCAGAAGTGATTGATCCCTTCCTGGGTATCAAGCGAAGAATGAGAAATAATGGTCGTTGGTCTGCACGCATGAGCTTCAGACATGACGTCACAAATCTTGGCCTAAGCTATGGTTTCTTTTATTCCGCCAACTCAAATGGCGGCAGTGGCAGAAAGGAAATCGACATAATTGATATCGAAGAACGCAAAAATCAACCCAATCTTTCTGCCTTTGTTGAAATGAAAACCTTTGGCGATATTACCATCAGGCTGTCTGCGCGAAATATTCGTGAGAGTGAATTCTGTCGTACTCGTACCCGTTTCCTGGGTGCCACCGTAGCCGGTATCGTGGAAGAAATTGAAGATTTCTGTTCTGGAACCGGCCGTGAACTGTCGTTGAGAATGAGAACCACATTTTAATTGACAGCCGCGGTAAAGGCAGAGGATTGCACGCCCGCTGCGGGGAAGTGAGGGGCTGCAATTGTGAGAATCATATTGCACCGGCAAATTAAATTTAGTGATAGTGGATCGAAGGTCATGGTACATTCTTCCAACCAACCGATAGAAACCTAGCCATGAGTATATTGACTGTACAGCAGTGGCAAGCCATCAAGCGCGTTCATTCTCCGTGCCTGGTAGCAGCTGTGCTGATAACGCTGACGGCTTGCGGGAATATGCAGCTTGCCCCCACAACTGCCGAGTCAGATGCCTCATTTGAAGTAGCCCCACCACCCAATTTCACCCGTGGGCTATTGGCAAGAAGAACCGCTGAACCGCTCTACCCCCTGCGAGCAAAAACCCTCGGAATCGAAGGATGGGTATTGCTGCGATTTTCTGTCGATGAAGATGGATCGGTAATCAGCAATAGCATACAGACACTTGAAGAACAGCCTGCTGGGTATTTTAGATCCTCCTCCATCACCGCCGCCCGACGTCTGACATTTGAAAACACCAGAGGGTCCACAGTGGAAGATGTGAGGTACGTATTTCGATACCAATTGGAAGAAGTCAATCGGGTATTGGCTGAGTCCCCCTCACAGGAAATTCAGTTCCGAGAGCTTATTCCCACTCGCTTTATTACTCCGCGTTATCCGCCTGGTGTAGAACAGCAGGGCATCGAAGGCTATGTCGTCGTACAGTTTACCGTCACCGATAGCGGATCAGTTCAAGATATCGTTATTAACGAGAGCGAACCGCTGGGAATCTTTGATAACGAGGCACTCGCTGCCGCTGCCAGATTGCGGTTTGAACCAAGAATAATCTTTGACGCACCGGTTGTGGTTGAAAAGGTATTGTTCCGGTTCGACTGGCATCTGCCTCGCTAACGGCAGTCATTGATATTGCGCTTTAAAACACAATGGACAGCAGCACGTCATGCCCAGTGTTTACCCACATGGGAAAAATTGGACACCCACAGACTTAATAATCCAAAATCAAGAGTCCGCCAATTTTACGGGTTCTAAAATCATTTCTCAGCATTGAAATTTTATTAACTTCTCGAGCAAATTACCCGGGCCGGGAAGCAGCAAGTTGAATTTCTTATCGTCAGTTTAATCACAAACTACGGCGAACTACCTGAATTGCATCTCATATATTTTTACGTTATTAGAATAAATTACTATGCAGCAAAAGAAGAATAATGTTTATCCAGAATGCAATGAACAATGGATACCCTCCGCTGTGTGGTACTGGCTTGACTCTTATTATTCTCCATTTCGATAATTCCTGTAGTAACCGCCGTCGTATTAGCTATTTCACTGCTATATTTAATAGGGAGGCGCTAATGCGCGCCTTTTATCATGTGCGTGGGGTGTGGAATAATGAATAAAGTGAGTAAGCTGTTAATCGTCCTCCTCGGATCATCAGTCTCTATATTGGCTTACGGTCTCGAGGTATCACCGGCAAATTTTGGTACTTTCACGGCAGATTTTGTCGAAAAGCTTTCCTTTCCCAAGATAGATGATGGGAGTCCATTGACGGTAAAATGTGCAGCGCGCATTAGCGCACGAGGAAAATTTGATTCAATAGTATGTTTCGACGATCCTGGCTTTAAGGGCGAGAGAAGAATTTCAAGAAGCGCGGGTGCTGCAATTGCCAAGATTGCAAGAAACTCAAGGATTTTCCCGGCGAGAGTTGACGGGCGACGTGTGCAAGTGTGGTACAATTTTTCTGTGTTATATAGACATCAGGGCGGAGAAGAAACTATCCAGATAATAGATAATCACCTTCGTAATCAAGCCGATTATGGCACCAACTACATTGCAGCGCAAAGATACAATGCCCGCACGCGTGTATGTAGCGGTCTTCGATCCGCAGTAATTATCAGAGCAGCTATCTCAGAGAGTGGAGAGGTAGCGGATGTTAGCCCACTTCAGGAGAATCCGAGCGAAGCGAATTGTACGCGGAAAATAATTCAAGCCATGGAAGGAAGTGCCTATATTCCTGCGTATTACGAGGGAGATGCAGTTGCTTCAACATATATTGAAATTTTTGTCGAGTAACCATCTTCGAATTCCCAATTATTGCGAGCATTCCAATATGAAAATCCAGATCCCTAGGGGCGGGGCTCTAACTGGGGCGTAATTAATCGCTAATTCGTTCAGTTGGAGACTAGACTCTAAATCGCAAAGCTTTATAAAGCATAGCCACTTGTTAGAACATATAGCGCAACCCAAAGCCAAATAATATTTTTTTATTCTCTATTTCAAAGTCACTTACAAATACATCATTGCCAGAAAATTTGTAAGAGATAGATACATCAATGGCAATATTGTCATCGAGGAAGTATTTAATCCCCAACCTGGGGCCATAGATAAATCCATCCTCTCGAATGCTACCAAACTTCGATCTACGCCAACCCAGATCTGCGCCTATATAGGGAACTGTCGACCAGCCAAAATCGAAATGGTATTCACCAACCAGATTGTATTCTGTTGCTCTGTAATCTGCATTCCCAGGGGCAATGTCTTCCTGCACAGCATGCGACAAAGTTCCCCTCACGATAAAATTGTCTCTCACGAAAAGCCCAAAACCAATATCAAGACTCAAAGTATCTCCGGAAGGGCCAGTGAAATCTGGTGAACCAACGAGTGATAAATCTTTAGTGCCTTTTTGCAGGGTCGGATCCGCGATTACATGGGATCCGATCAACAGTGTCATCAATCCTGCCAGGGAAATGACCAATTTTTTCATCACATGTCCTCCCAAGCCAGGGTTATTAGTGGAAGATCATGTCACCATATTGAAATTGGGTATAGGCAATTTACATTACGATTTGGTAATGCTTTTATTGATCGACATGACAGGCAGACTACGATTCACCGCCTTCCAATCCATAAAACGAATCGTACTAAGCCCCGTACCACTAGCAATAAGATGATATAACTCGCTGTTTTTACGCATGTAATCGTGAACCAATCGGTATTCCCGGGGTACTATTGTCGATTACAATAATCAGGCTGGCTTCGCCCTCAACTCCTTGGCAGTGCCAATTGTAAGATTACACTCAAAGGTCTAACGAATAGCATTGAGCGCTATGGGCACCAAGAAAGGGAATGAGTAAGGGCGTGGTGAATACTAAATTAAAGCTTAATCCAAGGAAGCGAGCAGTTACTCGGATGTATTTTTACATCACTCTTCAGCGATAAGGTGCCAATAATGTCTGTAGGCTTCAACCCCGCCACTGGCTCATCCAACATCTACTATAGAGTTAATCAGGCGAGCCGTGATGCTGTATTAAGCCAGCAAAAAATCAGCTCTGGATTACAAATAAACAGCGCCAAGGACAACGCCGCCGGCTTGTCCATTGCCACTCGACTTACTTCTGACATCAACGGTCTAACTCAAGCTCGTAGAAATGCCAGCGATGCAGCGTCATTTTTACAAACCGGCGACGGCGCCTTGGCAAGTATTACCGATAATATCGGACGCATTCGCGAATTATCAGTCCAAGCGGGCAACGGCATACTCAATGCAGATGACAGACTGGCGATTCAATATGAAATAAATAGCCTGACTGAAGAAATATTCAGAATTAGTGACAACACCACTTTCAACGGTATCTCAACGCTTAACCACGACTCCGATCTCAGTTTCCAGATAGGAAACGCAGCAAGGCAAACAATATCTTCCAGCGCGAGCAAGCTGTCGGAAAAACTTGCCGGCCTGGGACTGGCTGACATCGACGTGAGCACAGCCGAGAGCACAACTGCTGCGCTGGACACGCTCGACTCTGTTCTCAATTCGGTTAGCGCCAAACGGTCAGAGTTTGGCTCGCTGCAAAACCGATTGGATAGTATTAGCAGTAATCTTGAAACCCAAAGCATTAATAGTACCGCCACCCGCAGCCAAATTTTGGATACAGACATCGCCATGGAGGCCGCCAAATTGGTGAATGCCCAGATAAGACGGCAGGTTGGCATTGCTATCCAGGCGCAGGCGAATGGCAGCGCGGATGCTGTGCTGAGGTTGTTAGAGTAGTGAGGACGCCTGCAACTTAATAATAC
>JADFOC010000147.1 GCA_022563075.1 Pseudomonadota bacterium | reverse complement strand
ACAGCAGGAAACTGAGGCACAGATAGAGGGTGCCAATATCCTTGTGGTTGGTGGTCAACAACCAACGGGAGAGGAACGCCAGGAGTGGAGAGCGCTTTGGAATGACATCTTCTGCAGTTACAGCCATAAGTGCAATACCTTAACGTGCCTCGAAAATGGTTAATGGTTGAACGATGTCCGCCGTGGCGTTGCCAAAAGCGTTACGCTCATAGGTAATCACCGAGGCCAGTTCCAGATCGGAAAGCTGTGGCGCCCAGGATTGCATCTCGGTATCGGCAGAGCCATTCATCACCCGATTGATATGCGCATCGAGGGGTCCGGTAGGGATCTCGCCGCCGGCTAAAGCCGGGTAGGTGCTACCCTGACCCGAGCCGTCTGCTTCATGGCAGGTAGCGCAATGATCCAGGAAGATCTGCTGGCCGATATCCATCAGTTCGGCCATGGTCCAGGTCCTGGCGCGATCCGCCACCGCCTGCCCGGAAGCAAGTTCGATGGCGAGGCGTTGATCCTCGATCCACTGGTCGAATTCGGGTTCGGGCAGCACTTCTACCACAATCGGCATGTAGGCGTGATCTTTGCCGCAGAGTTCCGAGCACTGGCCCCGGTAGAGTCCCGGCGTATCGATCCGAGCCCAAGCCTCGTTGATGTATCCCGGAATGGCGTCCTGTTTCACGGCGAAATCCGGTACCCACCAGGAGTGAATGACATCATCGGAGGTGGTCAGAAACCGGACCTTCTTGTTGGTGGGCAGCACCAGTGCATTATCCACCTCCAGCAAATAGTATCTGCCCTTGGTTTCGAAGTTGTCGATCTGCTCCTGTGGTGTCGACATATTGCTGTAATAGCCGAGGTCCGCTTCGAGATATTGATAGTGCCACTTCCACTGCGAGCCGGTAATGAGCACGGTGAGATCCGCATCGCTGTTGTCTTCGATGTCTATCAGGGTCGACGTGGCCGGTATCGCCAGGCCCACCAGAATTAATACCGGGATAGCGGTCCAGAGGCATTCCACTAAAAAACTTTCATGAAAATCAGCGGGCTTTGGATGCTTGGAGCGGCGATGGGCGTACATGGAATAGAACATGACGCCGAACACAAGTACTCCCATCACCACGCAGATCCACAGACTCAAATGATGGAGTGCCAGGATGCGCCGGCTCATGTCGGTAACGCCTGCGCGCATATCCAACACCCTAGCGAAGCCGGGGTTAGAGAACCCTAACAAGAAAGAGAATATCAGGCCTCTTCTGAGCCTACTGATGATAGAGTTCACGGTTGTAGCGCCTCTACTTCTTATCCAAATTTCGTGAGCTGCTTCTGTATATGGTTTGCACCCTGACAGGAGCAGCTTCCTAGCGATTCAATTGGGCGAAGGTTCGCAGCTGATTATTACCCTGCCAATCACGGTAACGAATGGCGGTGGCACGCTCGGTGTGGCCTTGCCAGTCGCCGTGATGGGCCAGTAAAAATGCATCCCCCTCTATTTTTGCCTGCCATGGCGTGCCTTCCCAATCCATAAATGCCACGCTGGGCGTCGCATGTTGACCCCACTTTGCTTCATTCTGTGGTCGATGCTCGAAGGCATCATCCCGAATCCAGACAGTCCACTGCTCACCGTTCCAGGTTACAAACTCCATCGAGTTTTGTGCCCATGGTTGATTAACAGGCCCAGCACCGGTATCGGTGGCTGCGTTGTATGCCAGCTTGGCCGCTAACACCGGAGCCAGCAAGACCACTACAAGACCCACGAAAAATTTGATAATCGATCTCCCCAGTTCGCTTTAATCTGCCGCGAAAATAGTTTTTAGTGGTGCACAAAGTCACAGCGATCGACAAACTGTTTTTGTCGATGCCTCAAACCACAGTGCTTATGAGAGTGCTCAACCCCGATAGAATTGCTGCTGCCACTCCAGCTCGTGTGAATCGCCAGCACACTGCACATCCACTTCAAAATTCAGATGTTCCTTATCACTAAACCGAAAAGTGCTTATGTAATATATCGCTGCACCTTCCTGGATTTGCTCAAAGTCCAGCCGTTTCACCTGGCCTATTAAATTCTTTGCGCCGCCGTTAACGCAGGCTTCTACACCGACAATAGCGCCGGTGTCATCTGTTTCATAAATACTGACCATGACGACGCCGAGATTTTCAGCTTGGGCGATTCCATATAGCCTGGCGACGTCGGGGGAAAGAGAGGTACTGTTATAGGATCTATAGTCGACCTGATGGTCGAGCGCGGTAATTTCGGTATTTGACGGTACAGCAAGACGATCGCAAGCGGCGCTTTGTAAATCTCTTTCGCTGCACGCGAAAAGAACACAAAACGCTAGGAGATAGAAAATTCCGTTTCGCCATTGATTAGAGATTAGTCACTGCTCCTTATGGGCTTTTGTGAATCACCCATATAAAAAGTCTAATGCCAACTGCTCAACTGCTCAACTGCTTAACTACTTGTAAACACTACTCCATTACTTGGATTGAAGACTACTCCAATACTGCTTATGAAAAAAGTATACCCAACTGATCAGATCATTACAAATCGCCATTTTGTTGCATGGTTTGAATGACCGTCAGTCGACGATGGCCGTAAGGTGAATCACCGCCATCGAGATATTGCCGAATCTGTTCTGCCGTCAATCGCTGGGACAGCTGTATCGGCACTTCTCGATCATGGTTACCGTGAAAGTCATGGCAGCCCAGACAGGTTTCCCAGCGTAAGTCGCGGTACAAACTGGTGTGGGGAACGTCGACAGGATCATCCTCCAGCTCCATCGGCACAATATCCTGATGACAGTATTGACAGACCAGCGGCGTGACACTAACCCGCACACCCAGGTGCTCCTGGTGACAGCTAACGCAAAATTGCACTCCCATCGCCTGCCTGGCCGGTTCGAATTCGGGTTCCAAAAAATCCACCAGCGGATGCCGATCATCGGGATTCAGGTGGCAACGCAGACATTGGTCGTTGCCCACCGGTTGGAACACAAAACTGGTGGCGGAATCTGTCAATCCGGCGGCATGCGTCAGATTTTGAAATGCTTGTCCGACAAAATTACCCGGCGCGCGGACATGACATTCGCTGCATTCGATTCTGGTGTGCCCGGTGTTTTGTGGCCCGGCGGCATGCCAGGACTCGTTTCCCGGCAGCAACATCAGCACGCCCGCTATGCAGGCGACGATCAAACCCACGCCATAAGCTGCTTGCCGTTCGGGGGCCAGTTTTTTCCACCTATTAGCCAACATAATTCGCCACCGTTAGTAGCCGTGGTCGGGACGATGAGAAATGCAGGCTAATGACCATCGAGCTTCTCCGTTAACTGTAGGCCAGTGCGTACACCATGTGAATGAGTGCCAGCACGGTAATCAAACATGACGCAGGTACATGAATTAAAAGCCAAATACGGCGGAAGCCCTGGCGCAGCGCGAAGTTTCTGATGAAGGTCTTGTCCACCGCACCAATCATGGTGTTAAACACGAATAATAACGCCAAAATGGTGGTGTAGGCGAAGCCCAGCGAAACCGAATGCAGGAACAGCAGAACCGGGGCGAGTACGCCCGAATAGCTGTGCCATCGAGAGGCGGTTTGTGCCAGCTGGCCGGTCAGCCGCAGATAGGGCAGGTACCACTGATAGGCGATTAGTGAGATCAGCAGGCTGCCGGTAGTGATGCGATAGGCGTCAACTTGTTGCAGTGCGGTCATCGCGGACAGTGGCCAATTGAGCGCATTCTGAATCAGATAAAAAATGCAAAGACCCAAGGTCAGAAGCAGCTGCAGGTAGGTCGCTACGCTGTGTTCCGATACCCTGGCCAGCGGTGCGTGACCAATCTGTGTGAAGGTCTCCAGTTGTATCCTTTCCTGCTTCACCCCGGCCGCAAGCAGCATCGCCACGGCGGCATTCATGTAACCCTGCGGTCCGCAAAGGAGATAGCGCGCCTGCGGCAATCGAGTGTGAATAGCCTGCACCGCGGCTGCATCCAGGCGTTGCCGACCCCCGGTAGCTCGGTAATTCACACTGATGTTGTGGTGCCTTGCCGCCAGTTGGTCGAGTTCACTTTGGTAGGCGAAGTCGACCTGGGTACGCGCCGAATAATCGATATGCAAAATTTGATCGCTCTGTTCCTCATCGATGCTGCGGGCAATTGCCAGTGCCGGGGTCATGCCAATTCCGGCGACCAGGCAGACCACTGTTTCAGCGTTTTTTGGTTCGATCCAGAAATCGCCCTTGGGATGCGACAGTTTCAGGCGCGGCGCTTCGGGTTGTTTGAACAGCCAGTTGGACAGCAGGCCGTAGTCTTCGCGTTTGACCGTGATCTCTCGCCATTCGGTGCAGCCAGGGGGAGAGGTGACAGTATAGGGTCGTTGTACCCAGGCTCCATCAATCTCAGCCGAGACAATGACGTGTTGTCCGGGGAGGCTAGGCCGTAGTGGCTCCACCGTGTTCTCGCCCGCCTCATCTGAAATCGTGCAGGGAGTGAAGCGAAAAGACCGCACTTCGGGTGTGACTTCGATTACTTCGGACAAGTCGACCGCCTGTCCGGTGCTGCTGAGTAGCGATGCGATGGTCGCGGTGCAGGAGCCGCAGACGGTAGTGGCGCCGGTTTCGCGGCTGAGGGTTTCCAGCGTATCCGCACCGTGTACGATGGCGGTCTCGATTGCCAGCCGGGTCAGGCCGAGGCCCTGGCAGAGAACAGCGTCGGGGGCGCTGGCCAATTGTGTCGGAGAAGGTTCCAACAAAAACCCACTGTCGCTGAATTGTTGCAGTGCTTCGCGCGTCAGTGGCGCCCGCTCCAGCAGCAACGCATGCACCCGACTCAGTTCCGACCAAGGGCCTTCCACATGCACTTGCGTCAACTCCCCGCCGTGGGTGGTCAGGATACGCAGGATCTCGCGATTATCATCGCGATAGATGAATTCCTCGCCCTCTTCGTCCTCTGGAATTTCGAGCGAGGCACTGTATATTTCTCGGTCGATCACATGATTGACGATAAGATCCCGGCCATCATCCAACCGTACCACGGTCACCACGGCTGGTTGGCCGCGAAATTCGCCATCAAACACGGTGGCGAGGCCCCCGCTCATGGCATAGACACGACTCACGGCACCGAGATACTCATGCAGTTCCGGCGCCGAGGCAGTGGCCTCAAGGAATTGTTCACGATCGAAGGTGACCAAATCCACCGCGGTTACGGCGATGGCGGCCGCGGTGTGTGGGCGATCTTTAAGCACCGCCAGTCCGCCAAATGTCTGCCCCGCGTGGAGCATGGACACGATGATTTCCTCGCCATCTTCCATGCGACAGCGTTTCACCGTCCCCGAGCGCACCACATAAACCGCAGACGGCGGGTCGCCTTTCTCGACAATGACCTCGCCGGGCTCAAAATGTTCCTCGCGGCTCCAGCCGCTTTCCTGATCGAACAGCGCCAGCGCCCGATACATCACCGATCGTTCCACCAATGACAGCTGTTCCGTTTGACGATGATGAACGACCTTCATGTGTTCTTCGATGGCGGGGCTGAGTTGCATTGCATGGAGAAACGTCGCCTTAGGCATTACCAGCACATGGCTGTCGCCTATGCTGCGCACACTGGCCCGGCGGCGAATCTCGTCATCGGACTTGAGCAGCGACATCTCCCCCATAGACGCACCAGGTTCCTGGTGGCGTTGCAGAATCACCTCCTCGCCCTTGGCTTGTTTGAATGCCTCCAGTACTCCATCGATCAACACGTACATTTCGTCACCGATATCACCTTCGGCAAGCAATAGTGCGCCGGTCTTGATGGTCCGCACTTCACAACCGGCGGCGATCAGTTCGCAGTCGGCGCGGCTCAGGGAATTAAAAAGCGTGCAATGGGCGAGGATATCGCTCAAATCAGGCGTGGCGTTGGCAGAGACTTCGACCACTAAAGCGCTTCCGGAGTGTGCTGCACAATCTTCGCCAGCGGTGGCGATGCACAGCATCGGTGCAGACCGGGATATTTCAGGCGCGTGGTCGGGCCTGGGGGGACGATTACAGGCCTGAGATAAAGGAACATTTTACGCGGGGTCCTTGTTGAAGCCGGGGCCTATGGCATGGTGACCGAAACGTTCAATGCTGTATATGATAAATTCTTTGGCGGATGGATTGAAGAAGAGAATCTCGGCGAGGCGGGAGCCAAACTGCTGATTGGCACCGAACCACCAAATCCCTTTGTGGTTCCCGGTTTTTCTGTGTTGGAAGAGCTGGAAAATTTCGTCGCAGCCGGGTTCACACCGATGCCGGCCATGGCGGCCGCCACACGCTATCCTGCTCTATTTTTTAATGAACAGGAGGATCAGTGGGGAACACTGGAAGAAGGCAGGAGGGCCGACCTGATTTTGCTGAATGCTGATCCGCTCGAGAATATCTCAAACCGCAGGCATCGACCGGGTGTGATGGCACGTGGACGAGGGTTTCCAGAGACGCAATTGAAAAGCATGCCAGAAGAAATGACTATTCAATTCAATTAAAGTAAGTGCGTACAATTTTCACCTAGGAGTAGCTGCGTTGATATCTTCGCCCAACAGAATGATTCAATCTCGATCCATTGCCGCGTAATCGCAGTCAAATCAATTTGCATAGGATGCGTTAATAATTTTTTTACGGAACACCCGTATTGCTTTCACACTTAACAGCAGCAGGCTGGCGATGTTGTTGATTGGCGCAAACACCCAGGCGATCCAACTATCACCCAGATCCATCAAGCTGATGGTCAGTCCTTGTGCGATGAGCGCCGCTAATTCCTGGAAGGGCAGCGCGAAAAGCAAGGTGCTGGCCAGCAACAACA
>JADFOC010000146.1 GCA_022563075.1 Pseudomonadota bacterium | reverse complement strand
TCGAGTCATGAACGAAACCGTTATCAGGGTGATAAATGATGTCGATGCCATCTTATTCGTTGTCGAGCGCTTGACCTGGAACGCGACTGATCAGTTGGTGCTGGATGCATTGTGTGACATTTCTGTGCCGGTGCTGTTGATTATTAACAAGATCGATCTGGTGAAAGACAAGGATAAGCTGTTGCCTCACATCGAGTTACTGGCAAGCAAACGACACTTTGTAGAGATAGTGCCGGTGTCGGCCTTGGCTGGGCACAATCTCGGTACCATAGAAAACCTGCTGAGGAAATACCTCCCGGTAGGACCCTTCCTGTTTCCCGACGATCAAATCACTGATCGTAGCTCGAGATTTCTCGCGGCCGAATTAGTGCGTGAGAAAATAACTCGTCAATTAGGTGATGAGATACCCTATGAGGTGACGGTGGAGATTGAAAAATTTGAGCAAAGAAGATCGACGTTGCACATTCATGCATTAATTCTGGTGGACAAGAAAGGTCAGAAAAAGATATTGATAGGCAAGGATGGCGAAAGGCTTAAGCGAATCGGTAGCGCGGCGCGGGAAGACATGGAGCGGACATTTGCCACTAAAGTCATGCTCCATTTATGGGTTAAAGTAAAATCGGGTTGGGCTGACGATGAACGGGCGCTGCAAAGCCTGGGTTATATCGAAAAAACTTAGCCCGCTTATTTCATCAAAGTCGCGGGTTGGATCGGTAACAACACTATGGAATCACGCGTATTTCTTCAACCGGCCTATGTGTTACACCGTCGGCCTTTTAAAAACACCAGCTTGTTAATCGACTTTTTCAGTATCGATTACGGCCGCATCAGAGCAGTCGCTAAAGGCGCGAGACGAGAAAAATCAAAATACAGGCCGTTCTTACAGCTGTTTCACCCATTACTCGTCTCCTTCAGTGGGCGTGGTGAAGTAAAAACTGTGAGTGGACTAGAGAGTTCGCTGTCAGCGATAAAGCTGGAAGGTGACAGGCTGTTCAGCGGACTGTATGTGAATGAACTGCTCGCGAGGCTGCTGTTGAATCATGTCGAACACACGGGGCTGTATAAAATCTATCAAGACACATTAATTGCCTTACAGGGTTCTCGCGCTATCGAAGTTGTTCTGCGTAATTTCGAATTGAAGCTCCTCGCGGAGCTTGGCTATGGGATAAATCTGGATGCGGATTGCAATACCCATGCGCCTATTCGCCGAGCAAGGAATTATCGATTTACGCCCGATATCGGCTTCGAACTTGCCGAACATGAATCCACCGCAGACAACAGCAATCGAGTGTTTCGCGGTGAACATCTCATTGCACTGCGGCAGCTTGAACTCAGAGACCGGGAATCTGCGCAGTCGGCCAAGCGTCTGTTGCGAATAGCACTTGACGCCCATCTGGGGGGCAGGCCATTAAACAGCCGAAATCTCTTTGTGCATAAAGCCTGATGGCTTTTGGGCGTTGCTGATAAATCCTGCCATGGACTATTTCAGAGTCGGCGGCAAACCACTGGCGTAAAAACGCGGTTTTACGGGCGTTTTGCCGGCTTGCATTGGCTTGCCAATAAATGGCAGTGCGTCATGGTAAGCTCTAGCAGCGCAGAAGATGCCCGTGAAGCATCGATTTCTCGTTGCAATGCAGGGCTGGTTTGCACATCGCGTTTTAGGCACGCGCCGTATCGGCGCTGTCACCACCGACTAATCCGCTTTAACCGCAGCTTTTTTCCGTGTAGAATTTTGCGCTTTCCTCGCCAGCTAATTACCCATGTCCTATAACACCATCGAAAATCTAATTGGGAATACACCTCTGGTCAAATTACAGCGTTTGCCTGGTGAGACTGCAAATACCGTACTGGTTAAGCTCGAGGGTGACAATCCGGCTGGTTCGGTCAAAGACCGACCGGCACTTAGCATGATTCAACAAGCAGAATTGCGTGGCGAGATTAAGCCGGGGGATGTGCTGATTGAAGCAACCAGCGGTAATACCGGTATCGCATTGGCGATGGTAGCCGCCATCAAAGGCTACACACTGATTTTAATCATGCCGGACACCGGCAGCGCCGAACGCAAGGCGGCGATGACTGCCTATGGGGCTGAATTAATTCTGGTCACGGAAAAGCAAGGCATGGAGGGTGCCAGGGACTTGGCCCTGCAAATGCAGGAAGATGGGAAGGGTAAAGTACTGGATCAATTTGCCAATCAAGACAACCCGAACGCTCACTATGTGCATACAGGTCCGGAAATTTGGCGCGACACAAAAGGCACGATCACGCATTTTGTCAGCTCAATGGGCACCACGGGAACCATTATGGGCGTTTCCCGCTACTTGAAAGAACAAAATCCGGGCATAGAAATCATCGGTCTACAACCCAAAGATGGCTCGCGCATACCAGGCATCAGGCGTTGGCCCCAGCAGTATCTGCCGGCAATATTCGACCGAAGCAGGGTAGATAGGGTGGTGGATGTTGCCCAAAAAGACGCCGAAGCCACGATGAGAGAATTGGCGAAGCAAGAAGGTATCTTCTGCGGCGTGTCTTCGGGTGGATCGGTATTCGCGGCGTTGGAGCTGTCCAGGCAGGTAGACAATGCAGTAATTGTGGCGATTATCTGTGATCGGGGTGATCGCTATCTGTCTACCGGAGTTTTTGATTAGTTGCGCTAAATAATTCAACACCAATAAGATAATGCGAGTGCGAGCGCAATAACTGATGCTGGCAGGATACGGTAGTCCATCCATGAACCAACGCCGACAACGAAGACAAAGACGAAGACTTCCCAGTGAGCCAGTCGATCTGGAAATCACGTCGCTGAGTCATGAGGGTCGGGGTATCGCCCACATCGATGGCAAGGTTGCTTTCGTAGACGGAGCGCTGGAGTCAGAACGAGTCAGTGCGGTTTACGTGCGTAAACGCGGCCAATTTGATGAACTCAGGACTGTGTCGGTCCACACTCCCTCAATAGATCGAGTGGTACCCCCTTGTAGCTTTGCAGAACGCTGTGGTGGCTGTTCCTTGCAACATATGAACTCTGACACTCAAATAGAGTTCAAACAAGCCGTGCTACTCGATCAGCTAAAGCGCACGGCGAATATTGATGCCGACAAAATTGAACTGCTGCCTAAATTAACCGCCGATTATTTTCATTATCGCCGTAAAGCAAGACTTGCTGTGCGCATGGTCGCTAAGAAAGGCGGTGCTTTGGTTGGTTTTCGGGAGAAATACAGCAGTTTCATAACTGACATGGATGATTGTAAGGTGCTGCATGCCGAAGTAGCCATACTTATTAAACCCTTGAGAATATTGATCACACAATTGCAGGGCAGTCACGTCATCCCTCAAATAGAAGTGGCCGTGGGTGAGACACGGGAGGGCGGTCGTAGTGAAAATAGAGTTGCCCTGGTTATTCGGCATCTTGAGAAACTCAGCGCGGTCGATGTGCAAGCGTTAACCGACTTTGCCGCAGCGCAGAGGATTGATCTGTACCTGCAACCATCCGGCATTGAGAGTGTCAGCAAACTATATCCCAATGACGGCGTGGAAAGACTGCAGTATTTTCTTCCCGACTATGAATTAACATTGTGCTTTCACCCGATGGACTTTACCCAAATCAATGCGGGAATAAATCGTCAAATCATAAATCAGGCGCTTAACTTACTGGAATTGAATAAAGCAGACGTGGTGCTGGATCTCTTTTGCGGCTTGGGGAATTTCACTTTACCTTTGGCGACTCTATGTGATCGGGTGACAGGCGTGGAAGGCAGCGAAGCATTGGTCAGTCGAGGAGAAGAAAATGCGAAACTCAATAATCTCTCCAATGCCACATTTTTCGCCGCCAATCTCTGTGAATCGATTGTGGATAAGGAGTGGTTCACCGATGACACGACGAAAATATTGCTGGATCCGCCGCGCAGTGGTGCCATAGAAATAATAGTGCAAATCGCTCAGCTCAAAGCAGAGAAGATCGTCTACATATCTTGCAATCCAGCGACGCTGGCAAGAGACGCCGCTGCTTTAATTGGAGCTGGATACAAATTAAAATCGGCTGGGGTCATGGACATGTTCCCCCATACGACACACGTTGAATCAATGGCGGTATTTGAGCTCGCGAGCTGATACTAATTTTAATATGGGAATTAGGCTGTGAAGCAACAAGATTTTTCAAGACTTGCCGGGATTGAGAAACTGATCTCTTTAATGTCAATGCTACGAGATCGGGAGCATGGTTGTCCCTGGGATCTCCAACAATCCATTGCGTCCCTGGTCCCCTATACCTTGGAAGAAGTTTATGAGGTTGTAGATGCTATCGAAAAAAACGACATGGTGGAGTTAGAAGATGAATTAGGAGATTTACTGTTCCAGGTTGTGTTCTATGCGCAGATCGCAGCCGAAAATGGTGATTTCAACTTTGAAGACATCGCCAATGCGATCACTAATAAGCTGATCAGGCGTCATCCACATGTGTTCCCAGAAGGCGACGTGGATCAATTTGGTAAAACTTCGGACATCACCGCAAATGAAGTGCTAGTGAATTGGGAAGCGATCAAAGAAGTAGAACGAGAAGAGAAACGAAGCAGAGGCAGTACTCAAGATGTCCCGGTTACAACCAGCATTCTCGATGATGTGCCTCGAGCACTGCCCGCTATAGAGCGGGCACGAAAGCTGCAAAAACGAGCGGCATCGGTTGGTTTTGACTGGCAGGATATTAAACCTGTGGTGTGTAAACTCAAGGAAGAAATAGAAGAATTTGAGCAGGCACTAGAACAGCAGGACTTGCAGCACATCAGCGACGAACTGGGAGATATCTTGTTTGCTGCAGTAAACTTGGCGAGACATGGCGGCGTTGAGCCTGAAGTTGCTCTGCGGTCGGCCAATCGCCGCTTTGAAAAGCGATTCAAGTGGATAGAAACCACGCTGCATGCGCGTGGCAAGGCGTTAAAAGAAACTGACTTGCCGGAATTGGATGCGCTCTGGGAGCAGGCTAAGGCAAGTGGGCTATGAGCGGTGAGCTAGCAGTAACAGTGAGCAGGAGACAGCGATGAGAATCATCTTATTGGGTGCGCCGGGTGCAGGCAAAGGCACCCAAGCGCAATACATCACCAGGAAATTCGATATTCCTCAAATTTCGACAGGCGACATGCTGCGTGCGGCAGTGAAGGCAAAGACGGAGCTTGGTTTGAAAGTTGAACAGGTAATGGCGTCTGGTGGATTAGTAACCGATGACACTATTATTGCACTGGTGCAGGAGCGCATTGGGCAAGACGATTGCAAAGACGGCTTTTTGTTTGATGGGTTTCCCAGAACGATTCCTCAAGCAGAAGCATTGGTGCAAGCAAATGTGGCGATCGATGTCGTGTTAGAAATTGATGTACATGATGATGAAATAATAAAGAGGCTCAGTGGTCGACGTGTGCATCTGGATTCTGGCCGTGTGTACCATGTGGATTTTAATCCACCAAAGATAGAAAACAAGGACGATGAAACCGGTGAGGAATTAATACAGCGGGAAGATGATAAACAAGAAACTATTATCAAGCGCCTCAATGTGTACCATGAACAGACTAAACCATTAGTGGACTTTTACAAAAAATTACAAGCTTCAGGAACGGCAGTTAAGGTGGCCAAGGTAAATGGTGGCGCTGCAGTCGATGCAATCACAGATGAAATCTTCGCCGTGCTTAAGTAACCCTCGGTTTTTCGTGATTCCCTGAAGCGCACCATCCTGGCGTGGTCGGGTTTTTGTTCGAAGTGTCTGTGCTTCTACAAAACACCATTAAAAAATCAGTTTTATGCATTTGTAAACGTCAAAACAGCGTTTTTGTATCGTTGTTTCTGTAAATACTCGCCACTTTATTTGCTAATTAATAAAGTTGGCAAACTAATTGCTGTTTTAAATTCACTTTTTTGCTTATTTTTTGTGCAAACAGCAAAAATCTTTTCTTAAAGTTTTCTATTCAACTAGCGAAATATAGGTTTAATACCATGTCGAAGTGGGTATTTTGCATGGTTTCACAAAAAGGAATTTCTATTTGATCGATTTTTGTATCTAGATCACTGTAAGCCAGATAATTTTTGTGATATGTTGCCGGCCAGTAGTGGGTACAAATAGTTAAACTTAAGCGGGCACGATTCATTACCTAGGAGAGAAACGAGTATGGCTAAAGTTAAACGAAAAAAGAAAGCACCTGCTAAGAAAAAGACGGCGGCTAAGATAGTTAGCAATCCGGCTTTATCTAAAGCAAATGCAGTGTTAGCTAAATTGCAAAAACAAGCTAAAGCTGCAGCGAAAAAAGTAGCGGCTGCACGCAGGAAATCTGCGGCCGCCAAAAAAGCGGCGGCTAGAACCAAGACAGCAGGAAAGAGAAGGACAGCAGCTGCAGCACAGAATGCAGTACGCAGAGCAGCAGCGAAAGTGGCGGCGACCAATGTAAGAATCAGATCCGCTAAAGCAAGAGCTAGAGCAGTTGCCGCAGCCGTTGCCGCTAAAGCGAACAAAGCCGCAGAGGCCGCCAAGGCTGAAGCCGATCTGAACCAGGCGGTTAAGGCGTTCACTGCAAAATTACAGAAGAAGCAAGCCAAGGTAGCCGCCGCGAAAGCTGCAAAACAAGCTCGTAGAGATGCACTCAAAGCGAGAATAGCGGCTAAGAAGGCGGCTAAGAAAGAGAAGGCTGCCGCTAGAAAAGCCGCTGCCAAAGCCAAAGCCGCTGCTCGAAAAGCAGGCAAAAAGAAAAAGCCAGCGAAGAAAAAAGCAGCGAAAAAGAAGTCTTCGGCTAAGAAAAAAGGCACGCAAAAGGAAAAGGCCGTGAAGAGACGGGCCGCAGCCAAGAAAGCCTCTCCTAAGAAGGTTGCGAACCGTAAGCCA
>JADFOC010000145.1 GCA_022563075.1 Pseudomonadota bacterium | reverse complement strand
GGTCAAAATGCGAACTACATAGTCAAGCAATTGATGGACTTCAAATCCGGGGCACGCGCAGGACCCACTATGGCGGCGATGGTTTTGACCATCAACCAACAGGATATGCAGGATATTGCAGCCTGGTATGCTTCCCAGGAAGTAAGCTTACAGGGAGCGGATGCTGCATCGTTGGAACTGGCCGAATCCTTGTATCGTGCCGGCAATCGGAAGCTGTCAATCGGGGCGTGTTCGGCGTGCCATTCGCCCACAGGACAGGGTAACGCACCGGCGGGGTTTCCGGCGCTTAGCGGACAACATCCCGAATACACGCTGCAACAGCTAAAGGATTTTCGCTCAGGCGCGAGGCGAAATGACTACAGAGGCATGATGCGTACCATAGTAGAGAGATTAACCGATAGAGAGCTGGAAGCACTCGCCAACTATGTTTCCGGCCTCAATTAGATTCCCTCCTTGCTGCAGTCCTCATCCAGCAATAGATTTGACCGCAACCGGTCCTGTACAGCGAGGAGCAAGATGGTAAGCCGCGAGCGGCTGTGCTAGTGTTTTTTGTGACCAGTTCTGACTGTAAAACGATGGAGTCAACCAATGATAAAGCGAACAATTCAGTTTCTAAGCCTCATTATGCTGCTGCCGCTGGCGTTTTCCAGCTATGGGCAGATAGAGAAGTATATCGCAGGCACCCACTACGCCGAGTTACGCGTTCCAGTCAACACCAAAGACTCCACTAAGATCGAAGTGATTGAGGCCTTCTGGTATGGCTGCTCACATTGCTTTCGGTTCGAACCCTTGATTGTCAATTGGGAGGCGAATCAGGCAGAAGATGTAGATTTCCATCGATTTCCGGCCATGTGGAATGACCTGATGAAGATACACGGCCAGGTCTACTACACCGCGGAAGCGCTGGATGCCGTGGAGGTACTGCATGAACGTGTATTCAGTGCCATCAATGTCGAAGGCAATCGCCTGCAAAATGAGCGTCAAATCGGGGCGCTATTTGTCAAACACGGCATCAGCCAGACCGATTTCGACTCTGCATTTAACTCATTTTCCGTAAGAACCAAGGTCAATCAGGCGGAAGCGCGCATGCAAGCCTATGAGATTCGAAGCACCCCCAATATGATCGTCAATGGGAAATACCTCATCAGCACCGGGGAGAATGTACGTACCCAGGGCGAAATGTTGGAAGTAGTTGATTTTCTTGTAGAAAAAGAACGAAGAATGCTCGGACGCTCCGGCGAGTAACCGGTTCGCTCAGCACATTGGCCATTCCAGGGAGCAAGTACCTGGAATGGCTGGCCCACCCCCTCGACGTCCCCGACTACCCCAAGCACTACATCTACTCATGCTTGAGTATGCGCACCATGAATCCAGGTTCGCTGATCCTGGCGCTGACGGATAAAACAAATCCCCTTTTTGTCAGGGCGCTAGTTAAAACTATTTTGCGCGTAACCCCGTCTTAGCAGTGAGATTTAATAAATTATTCAAAAGCTTAGGGTAATTACCGGTACTGACTGCTGCCGTTGAGCAATCGTCAGCTAGACACGCCGTCTTTTTTAGCAGCAACAGCCACGGAATAGATTAAAGCTTCTCTCATGTCAGCCTTGGATATACTACAGAAGCAGTTTCGTGAAAAGCTGCTGCCAGCTTTGCCAACGCCATTGCGATCGATTCTGGAAGGCAGCTCGCGCAGGCAGCTTTTCAAAAAGATCGATACCAGGATCTTGCTACACGACGATTCCCTGATCAATCTCGATTCTGGCGATGTAGTTCAAATAGAAAATGCATCTGCACCGATTTCACCGTCAGCGCTCGCCACGGCGGCAAAGCGCATAGTGAAATCCGACAACGCCGTCAGTTCACTTCTTCTGTACCTGCCAACGTCAGAGTTCGTGTCTACGACGCTGAATATGCCTGGTGTGAGCCGGGAAAATATAGTTTCGGCATTGAGGTTACAAACGGAGTCGTTGTTTCCAAGTTATCAAGAGAAGCTGACCTTGGCCCTGAGTGTTCAATCCTATGAACAGGCTAGTACCAATGTAGCCCTCTGGATCCCGGAGTCGAGGCTAAGCTCATTGTTCGATGCGTTCGAACAACAGGATATTTTTCTGGTTGGAGTAGTGCCTCGGCAATTGTGTGATCAAACTTTGTCCACGGTACTGGAATACGATAAAGCTGGCGCCACGCTGATCCGGCTAAGTGACGGAGCGATCACCAGTTGGGAACACATAAGCAGCCTGGATATGGAACAGCCTGAATTGAGTGAGCAATGGCAGGAGGCAATATCTGCGGTTGCAGATGAAAATCTGACGACTCTGCACCAGGCGACAGATTATCTAAACTTATCATTCAACAATCCAAATCCCGAGTATTGTTTTTACCCGGCAGGCGCATTGGGTGCGCGGAAACGAGAAGAACGAAATAGGAATCTCTTATTGTTAGCGGCGGCAGCGATAGTCATACTTTTTGTCGGTGCACTTCCTTTCATAGGCCAATCTTTTCAACTCAGAAGTTTACTCGCAACTCTAGACTCCCATCGACAGCTATCGGTTGAGGCTCGCCGCGACCAATTGGTTGTGGTTAATTTTGAGAATCAGTGGGGGCCAATCAATGATTTCCCAGAGCAACGAGTCTGGGAAGCCATGTTCACGCTGCAAAATATCTTGCTTCCCGATCGACTCACTTCACTGGAAGTCGTGGAAGGCCTGGTCAAAATCCAGGGCACTAGCATCGAACCACAGAGCATATTGCAACGTCTGGAACAGGATCCCATGTTTACCGAAGTCGCGTTTTCCAGAGCCACCAACAACAGCCGTTACTACATCGATCTGCGCCTGAGCACGGTCAATTTTGAAGCCTATATGGTTCGGTACTTTCCTGATGAATAATTGGCCTCACGATGCAACCTGCAGGTTAATCACACCAAACAGAACAAAATGCAGATAACCAGCAGAGAAAGAAACATACTTCTTCTAACCGGGTTGGTAGCACTCGTGTTTATCCTGTCCAATGTGGTGCCTGCTATTGGTTCACTCTATACAACAAGGCAGCAAAGAATTGATAGTGTGCAACTAGATATCGATAGAGAGCAGCGCTTGATCGAAGAATCATTTCGATGGCGTGAGCGCCGCGTCGAAGTCGAAGCGATGCAGGCCGAATTGGAAACGCAATTGTTTGAGGGAGAAACAATTCCCTTCGTCGAGGCCAATATTCAAAGAGCACTATCGCAGTATGCGCGAGACTCCGGCATTACCGTGAGCTCAACTCGCTTGGCAGAAAAATTGGAGACTGAAGGTTGGCTGATCATCAGCCAGGAGATGTCCTTCCGGACAACCAATGCTGGCAGCACCATTACCTTCTTACAGAAACTGGAAGAATCTGAACCCAGGCTGAGAGTTACCGACTACAGCTTTGACAGGAGTCGTAACCAATATAGTGGATCTATTACGGTCGTTGGATTCGCGAACAGCGAAGGTTTGCTGGCGGATATAGCGGACAGTAGATAACAATTGGATTATTCATTAGCTAACAATTGACGTGACCCCGTGACGCACGAAGCAATCACATTGCCAATATTTAGTCAGCTACTTGAGCCACAAGGCGTCGCGCCTGCTCAAGATTATGAGGAAAGCAGGACGCTGATTTACCACACTCTGCCCGATCTTCAGCAAAGAGCCAAGGTGCGGTTTATTGTGGGCGACCTGATCCGCTTTAAGCTGGGCACCGACGATGAAGTCAAGCGGCTGGTGAAATATTGGCGCGCCAAGTTATCTCCACAAATGGACAGTACTGATGAAGACATCTTTGTGTCAGGCTTCGAAGATGATGCAGAGCTGATGGATCTGGCGTCAGAAGCGCCGATCATCAGATTGGTGAACCACCTATTTGCTCGGGCCCTGGATCTTAGTTCCAGCGATATTCATTTCGAACCCACCGAAACACATCTGGATGTGAGATGTCGTGTGGATGGCATCATGACCCGCATCGAACGTCTACCGGTGAAAATTCATACTGCCGTGGCATCTCGATTGAAACTGATGGCGCGACTGGACATTGGTGAGAAGCGCCTGCCTCAAGACGGCCGCATAAATTATCAACTTGGCGATAAGCAATTGGACATGCGTGTCTCGACTTTGCCCGGGGTGCACGGCGAATCTATCGTCTTACGTATTCTCGATCGCAGTGATACGGCGGTCAGTCTCCAACAATTGGGTATGCCAGCAAAGATTTTGCAGCAGTATCAGAAACTCATCACGCAACCGCACGGCATGATACTGATTACCGGCCCCACCGGCAGTGGTAAGACGACGACACTCTATGCCACTCTCGAAAAAATAAGTAATGAAAAACAAAAAATCATTACTGTCGAAGATCCGGTGGAATATCAACTGGAAGGCATTACGCAGATTCAGGCCAATGCCAGTATTGGACTAAGTTTTGCCAAAGGGCTCAGATCCATCGTCCGTCAAGACCCCGATATTTTGATGATAGGCGAGATTCGCGATCATGAGACGGCCGAGATAGCAATCGAATCAGCCCTGACCGGACATCTGGTATTTTCTACGCTGCACACCAATGATGCGGCTGGCGCGGTAACTCGACTGCAAGACATGGGGGTCGAAGGCTATCTGATTAGCTCCAGCCTGTTAGCGATTCAAGCCCAGCGACTGGTAAGACGAGTCTGTACCGACTGTTCTGAAACTATTGCATTGAGCGAGGACGAGGCAACGGTTCTCGAAATGGAAAAGGACAGCAGCTTTGAAATACGCCGAGGACATGGTTGCGAGCTTTGTGGCAACACCGGTTATCGGGGACGCATTGGCTTGTACGAGCTGTTGGTCATGAGTGACGCGATTCGGCATCACATCGCCACCGGTGCCGATGCCAATGTAATTAGAGAGCAGGCGATAAGGGAAGGCATGAAGACCCTGCGCGAGGATGCTCTGGATAAACTTAGGGCAGGGGTGACAACTCCAGAAGAAATAGTACGGGTTACGCGATCTATATGAGTACTTCCTATTACAAATATCAGGCTTTTGATGTGCAAGGTCAGCTTCGCTCTGGACAGATTAGTGCAGACTCCGAGCGAGAGGCGGTGCGCATGTTGCAGGGCAAGAATCTGACGCCGGTAAAAATACAAGAGACGAAACAGGCAGGTGAATTCAGCCGAAGAAAGAAAATACCGAATACTGACCTGGTAGATTTTACCACCGGCCTGTGCACGTTGGTGGAAGCAAGAGTACCGATCGACAAGGCCCTGCGTCTCCTCGAAGGCATTACCGAGGCTCCGGCCATGCAGGAGTTGGTGCTAGGCCTGCTCCGGGATGTGAAAGAGGGGAAGAGCCTGGCCGACGCCATGGAAGCTCGGCCTGAAGTCTTCTCGAAAATGTATATCAATATTGTCCGCGCCGGTGAAGAAGGCGGCATCTTGGATGAGCTCCTGCCCGACCTGGCAGAATTTTTAGAAAACAGTGCGAAGACTCGGCAGGCTGTGATCTCGGCCATGATCTATCCCATTGTGTTAATGATAACAGGCGTACTATCGGTCACCCTGTTGTTGATATTTGTCGTACCCCAATTTGCTACAATGTTTGAAGACGCGGGAACGGAGATTCCTCCGCCGGCCGCATTTCTGTTATCGCTTAGTGACGGCATTCAGAGTTATGGCTACTTATTCATAGCCTTTGTCGTCTTTATCATTTTTGCATGGAAGCGCCTGGATAAAGACCCCAAGACCAAGCTGCAGAAAGACGCCTTTCTACTTTCCTTACCCATGCTGGGAACGCTTATTCTTTATCGTGAATGCGCGGTGTTTTCAAGAACCCTCGGCTCATTACTAGGCGCTGGCATCCCTCTGATTCGCGCGCTGCGAGTGTCGAGAGAAGTTATCGCGAACTCGGTTCTCACCCAGCATTTATTGCAGGTAGAGGAAGACGTCAGAGCGGGCGCCGGGCTTGGGATCTCTCTGGAGAAAACCAATCAATTCCCCACACTTCTGCATCAACTGGTGGCAGTTGGGGAAGAATCTGGCCGTACCGCAACTATATTGCTGAAGACGGCGGCAACGTTCGATACCTATGTGCGCAATCAAATGTCGAGTCTGGTAGCGGCGCTGCAACCAGCCTTGATCATATTCCTGGCCATTGCAGTGGGCGGCATCACCATTACCATGCTTTCCGCCGTGTTCAGTATGAATTCAGTTGAATTCTAATTTACGGAGATCATTGTGAAGCTCAACTTCAGTACCAACCGAAGCAAGCACAGATTGTGCTACCTGGCACTTCTAACCGCCCTCTCGTCCTGCTCGCTATTGGAACAGCAATCGGGACCTGCCCCTGCTGTGCCCTCGGCGACAGCCACGCGAGCCGCCACCGTTGCCAATGCTGCAAACCAGGCAGCTCAGCCGGCAGCCTTAAGTATCATCGCCGGTCAATCGGCAGATCAGCAACAGGCATTGATCGACGAAATAAACCGGGATGGCCAGACCGCAGCTATACCAGGCTTCAGGGAAGCAGTTCCGCAACCGGTGCAGGTTGAAGGCGATAACGTGGTGGAACTGAACTACGAGCAAGTTGATTTGCGCCTGGTGTTGGAGGAATTGGCGCAGGCGCTGGACATTACTATCGTCATCGATCCCAGCATCGATAACAAGGTGAGTATCCGCACTGCCGCCGACCGGCCGCTTAGCCGCGAAGACATCTGGCCGCTGATTCGATTGCTCACTCGTGACGCGGGTGTGGTACTGGAGAGAGCAGGCAATGTCTATAACGCCAGACAAATACAGAGTGCCTTACCGGTAGAAATCGCCACACCAGACACCCTGGGTCAGGGTACAGCCGCCAGAGTCATGCAG
>JADFOC010000144.1 GCA_022563075.1 Pseudomonadota bacterium | reverse complement strand
ATACCGCTAGGGGGAGAAAATAGCGTGGTCTCGGCACAGCTCGCAGGTTCTGTGGATTGCAGCTCGCGCTGGTCCAGCCATCGCAGATCGGTGACACCATTTGCCATGGCTTGACGCGCCACACTCTGCAGCTGTGTCGAGTCATTTTCTTGAGCGACGATGAGTTTGCCCAGTCGCCGATAGGGAATATCAAAGCGTTCGCAATGCTCATACAGCAGTTGCTTGCCGCGTACACATAATTTCGCCTTGAGACTATCGGTTGCATAGTAGATGCCAGCATGAATTACCTCGCTGTTACGGCTGCTACTGTGCTGGCCAAAGTTAGACTCCCGTTCCAAAATCACAATGCTGCGATGGCGAAAGTTCACCGATGAAGAGAGTTGATATGCGATCGCGAGACCGACAGCACCGGCACCGACTATGCATATGTCGAAGCTATCCAAACTCGAACCCTTGGTTGATTAATCGGTTCAGAAGGCGGCCGCGCCGCCCACATTGCGTGGGTCCGATGTTGCGGTCATGACTTCGCCATCGAAGGAAATAGAGTTAGCGTCGCCCAGACCGAAACCGGCACCACGTATCTGCCGATGTCCCATGTCTTCCAGCGCGTTTTGCACGCCGACACCAAAGGCGCCGTTCTCAAACCTGACTGAGTCGGGCAGCCACTGGTGATGGAAACGGGGCCTGCTCACGGCTTCATCGATTGCCATCTGGTGATCTAGAAAATTAACCACAACATGAAATACGGTATTGATAATTGTCGCACCACCAGGCGATCCTGTTACCAGCACATTGGTTCCATCCCGGCTGACAATGGTGGGTGTCATCGAACTCAGCATGCGCTTGCCCGGTGCAATCAAGTTGGCTTCGGCTCCCATCAGGCCGTAGCCGCCCGGGGTATTTAGTTTCGCGGTAAAGTCACCCATCTCATTATTAAGCAGAAACCCGGCACCGGTGACGACTATTTTATTGCCATAACCACTGTTCAAGGTTGTGGTTACCGCGACGGCATTCCCGGCCCCATCCATGACCGAGTAATGCGTGGTTTCGGTACTTTCTTCCGGCCAGCTACCGGCGTAGATTTCGGCGCTTGGTTTGGCTGCCGATGAATCGAAATCGGCGAATCGTGCACTGGCGTAATTCTTGGCAATCAGGCGATCGATTGGCACCGGATAGAAATCTGAATCGCCCAGGTGACGCGCTCGGTCGGCGTAGGCGCGTTTCTGTGCTTCAATCATCAGGTGTGCCGTCGCTGTGGTGCCCCAGCCCAAAGCGTGGATGTCATGCGGCTCAAGCATGTTCAACATCTGTACCAGTAGCACACCGCCAGACGAGGCGGGCGGCATCGACCAAATGTCATAACCGCGATAGCGACCATGAATGGGTTCGCGCCACACCGGTTGATACTGGGCCAGATCTTGGTGGCTAATCAGCCCGCCATGGCGTTCCATCTCGGCAATCAATAAATCTGCGGTGGTTCCCTGGTAGAATCCGTCACTACCAAATTGGGCGATGAGTTTCAAGGTCGCGGCCAGTTCACGCTGTACCCAAAGGTCTCCAGCGCGATAACGATCCCCATTGTTGCTGAATATGGCCACCGAAGCGGGATAGTCGCGCATGCCACGTAATTGCTGTCCAAACTGCCGGGCCAGGTCCTCATTGAGTTCGAAGCCTTCCTCGGCTAGTCGAATTGCAGGCGCGAGGGCTTGCTGCCGGCTTATGCTGCCATAGCGTTGCAGCACCGCCAGCAGGCCAGCCACCGAGCCAGGCACCCCCGAAGACAGCATGCCAGACATGGTGAGACGCCGGTTTACCCGGCCATTTTCATCTAAATACATATCGCGCGAGGCCGCGCCAGGTGCTGTTTCCCGCGCATCGAGGCTGATCACTTCGCCATCAGCCATGCGAATGACAAAGAACCCACCACCGCCTAGATTGCCGGCCGAGGGGTAGACAACCGCCAGCGCGAAGCCTACGGCTACCGCGGCATCGACCGCATTCCCACCCTGTTTCAGGATTTCAACACCAACATCAGAGGCGATCTGGGAACGGGAGGTGACCACGCCGTTGCTGCCGCTGACCGTGTTGGCCAGTGCCTGCTGGCAGGCAAGTAAGATAACGAAGACGAAGACGAGGAGGCGCTGCATAGGGGGTCTCATGGATAAATTGATTTAGGGGTTAGAAATTAGCCGATGATAGTAACAAATTAAGCCTGCAACCACCTGCCAAACCGGCTTGCATTGCCGCATGGCTGCCGCGATTAGAGGATTATTCGGAAAGTAAGATTAACCCGAGGCGAGTGTAAATCTTTAACTTTAGGTAGCTGATGCATCCAATTGTTTTGCATGCCTTTTTCCATAAATAATAGGCTGCCATCACGAAGCGTTAGCTGATACTTGGGGAGAGATCTTCGGCGTTTGTGCCGGAGTTGAAATTTTCGCGGCGCGCCAAAACTCACCGACGCAATTACCGGCGCCGGGCCCAATTCAGGCTCGTCATCGGCATGCCAGGCAACGCTGTCCTGACCGCAACGGTAGTAATTTAGCAGCACCGAATTGAAGTTGGTGTCAGTAAGCGTCTCCACGCGCTCACGAATAGCCAACACCACCGTATTCCAGGGGCAGGGCTCCAGTTGTATACCGGAGTAGCCATAGCGGCTGCCGGGATCGCCCATCCAGCACTGCAGCCGTGGCACTTTTATCTCTCTGCCGGCAATCCGGAGCGTGTCCTGCTGCCAGAGAATCTGTTGCCGCAATTGCGCGAGAAATTCCTGTGATTGTGTGGGGGAAAATGCATAGGGGTACTCACGCATTTTGGCGTCGCCTAAGTCATGTGCTACCACCAGATCAGAATTTGCAGGATCTTCGAATAGATTGTGTTGCATGGTTGCTCAACTCTAGGTCCAATGAGTAACTCTGGAACAAGTACTAGTGCATAATGCCGTCTTTGCTGGGCTGGCAACACTAAAGGATACAGTAACTTGCGAGAATTTGAGTATGATTTGTTTGTGATTGGGGCCGGATCTGGCGGCGTTCGCGCCTGCCGCATAGCGGCAGGTCTGGGTGCCAGAGTCGCGGTGGCTGAAGAACGCTATTTTGGTGGTACCTGTGTCAATGTGGGCTGCGTTCCGAAGAAGCTGTTCAGCTATGCGGCCCATTACCGTGATGACTTGGAAGATAGCCGGGGTTTTGGTTGGACTGCCTCTGATATCGCCTTCAACTGGGACACATTCATTACTAACAAAGACAAAGAAATCAAGAGATTGAATGGAATATATAAGGCAATACTGGATGATAATGACGTGACGGTGTTTCAGGCCCGCGCCTGCATTCAGGGACCTCACGAGGTCTTGGTGGAAGGACGCGTTGTTTCTGCCAGATACCTGTTGCTCGCAGTAGGCGGCTGGCCATGGATACCGGCGTTTACTGGCAGTGAATACACCATCAGTTCTAACGAAATCTTTCACCTGCCGGCGCTGCCAGAGTCTATGGTCATCATGGGTGGTGGCTATATCGCGGTGGAATTTGCCAGCATATTCAGCCGTTTAGGGTGTCAGACCACCCTGGTTTACCGGCGGGACAAGCTGCTACGGGGCTTTGATGAGGAGATACGCGAGTTTATCACGGCCGAAATTGGCCGCTCGGTAACACTAATCCTCAACGATGATATCTCTAAAATAACGAAAAACAACAAAGGCTTATCTGTTTCTCTTAACAGTGGTCATGAGATAAATTGTGAAACAGTGCTGGTGGCAACCGGGCGCCGACCGATGACGGCTAATCTGGGTCTGGAGAACGTCGATGTCGAGTTGTCCGCTACCGGCGCTATCACGGTTAACGCGCATTTTCAGACTAAGGAGCCCAGTATTTACGCGGTTGGCGATGCCATCGATCGAATCGCCTTGACCCCGGTGGCGCTGGCCGAAGGGCAAATAGTCGCACGAGCACTGTTTTCACTAGAAAAGCAGCAAATGCAGTACGACAACATAGCCACTGTGGTTTTTTGTCATCCTAATCTCGGCACCGTGGGGCTTTCTGAACAACAGGCGGTGGCCAAAGGCCTGGATGTCGATGTGTTTAACGCGACGGTAAAGCAGCTAAAACATAGCTTAAGCGGCCGTGATGAATTATCCATGATCAAATTGATCGTGGATAAACAGTCTGACCGAGTGCTGGGAATACACATGGTAGGACCGGATGCAGGTGAACTGATTCAAGGCTTTGCCGTCGCCATGAATTGCGGCGCCACCAAAGCGGACTTCGATAGGACTATAGGCATACATCCGACGCTGGCGGAAGAGTTCGTCACCATGCGCAGTAAGCGCGAGAGTCATGCATAGTTGGCCAGGAGAATCATCCGGGAATACATCGATAAGTCATTGATAACACAGTATAACCAGTAATGTTGCAGATTTCCGGGACCATGTACTATTTCCGGTAATAAAGATTACCGGAAATAGCACATGGGTATAATGTTCAACATATCGATGTGTTGGAAATTTCTTTCCGTGGTGAAAGAAAGCCGCCCTGCTCTTACGACCTTTGTATTAAAGATTACGGGCGATTAGCGCAGGTGCTTCCAATAGTGCACTAGTCCAGGCTCAACTGTGATGGTTAGTGGGGTTTTTGAAATTCTCAGCCATAATTTCGGTTTCTGTCTGTCCGCGCAGGCTCACATTTGCGTGGTTATGCCATTCTACCGATGCCTGCAACTAAGTGAGTAACCACCAGGGTTGAAAACGCCATTGATTCGCGAATATACGAGTCCTCGCTTCTCGGCTGTGCGTATCGCCTCAGGTGAAATATTCAGTATTTCGGCAGGTTCCGCTGATTGCCATGTTGCAGGTATCCCCGGTGTCCCTGTAGCAAGCTTAAATTGACGCATGCAACGAGTGATTCTCCGTCATTCAGCGCAGTTACCAGCTATTCTAGTAGGAGTATCCAGCCCAGTCGGCGATTGAACACCTCCCAGTGCCACCAGGTATTCAGGTGCCAATGCAGGCCTGATCCGCAATTATTCTACCAAAGAAAACTTAAATGACTGAAATAGCAAAATATTTACAGATTCTAAAACAGCAAAAGGAGTTCTCCAGTTATTTCAAAATAGCTAAATTTTTGGGTGTTTCTGCGTCTTATATTTATGAAGTGAAGAGAACGGGGAAATTAAGTGATAAGAAATGCATCATCATTGCAGACAAGCTCAATCTTGAGCCCCTGGAAATCATTGCAGCGCGTAACTGTGATAACGCGAAAGATATGATGTCCAGGGCATTTTGGTCCAAAGTTCATTACAAGTATAAGAAATAGAGGAATCTCAGGGTTGTGAAAAAAGGCCATCGCACGCTCTGAATACCCTGCATCTCGGTTTGCACGCTGACGAAAGTGCGCTCGATACCACTGCATATCAGTCTGCAGACGGGCCCCTCCTGTGGACTAAGAATTAGAAAAATTCATGAGCCTCGGACATGGCGCCCTGTCTTTCGGAATATTTCCCATGTTCAAAATGGATATTTCCTCAGTCGTTTTTGAAATTATCCCATTAAACTAAATAGGTTAACTCTGTTTTATTTGGACTATTGAAAATTCGAATTGCACGTCGTTAACCTAAGCGAGGTCGAGTTTCTAATGCCTTAAAGATGTAAATGGAATTTCGGTAATTTGGAATATGACGGTGTGCTGGATTACAGGAGATATTCATCGGGTCAACCAAGGAAGGTTTTGGGGTTTCTGAATCCAGTCTTCTTCATTTGTGACTTTTCGAAATTTTAATATGGAAATATTATGAACATGATTAGCAGTATGCAGCTCAAATGGAAATTGATCTTCGGATTTTCACTAATATTGGGAATGGTTGTTCCGGTATCCGTCATTACCTATAACAGCCTGAAAAGTATGATCGAAACCTCAGATTTGGTTAATCATACGCAGCAGGCGATTGAGTATTCGGCAAATCTGAACGCCGCGATGACCGACATGGAATCTGGCTTGCGCGGATTTCTGGTGGCAGGAAAAGATGAATTCCTTCAACCTTATAATAGCGGTCAGGATGTGTTCACGGTACTCATGGAAACAGCCCTGCTGCACGTCAGTGAGGACTCAGAGCAAGTTGCACGTCTACGAGAAATTGAATCACTAAAGAATCAATGGTTGCGTGAGCACGCCGTCGCCGCTATCGACTTGCGGCGAGAAGTAGCTGCGGGTGCCAGTGCGGCGCAGATCTTCGAGCAACTCTCTGCACGCTCTGACCGTGCTTATGAACGACAAGGACGGAACTTTTACCAGCTTGCCCGATTTTGCCTCTGGCGAGTTTCCCAAATTCGCGGCGGTGGCCGATTTCACCGGAGATAATATTCCCGACCTGGCGGTCACCAACGCCACCCTCGACATGGTTTCCATATCGCTTGGCAAAGGGGACGGCACGTTCACCTATCCGCCGATTTACCACGAGGTGGCGGAATATCCCCAGGGCATGGTCATTGCCGACTTCAATAATGACGGTTTGCTGGATATCGCCGTATCCAGCAGGGATGAAAACAAGATCAGCCTGTTGCTGAAAAAGAATATGGTCAACCCTTCTCCTTTCGCCAATTAACGGACCTCCTTCCATGGCGACCATGACTGACGAAGAAAATTTGGACGGCGAAAAGACGGGCTTTTTTTCCCGGCTCAAAAAGAGCTTGCTCAAAACCCGCGACAACCTGGCGGGCGGCATCGATAATGTGGTGCGCGGCACGGCCAAGGTTGGCCCTGAACTGATGCTGGAACTTGAGGAAGTCCTTTTGATGGCCGATGTGGGCATGCCCGCGACCACAAAAATAATCGCTGAACTGAAGGCGCAAGTGAAGGATTCGCGTATCCGCTCTAACGATGAGGTGA
>JADFOC010000143.1:3162-6884 GCA_022563075.1 Pseudomonadota bacterium | reverse complement strand
AGAACTTAGCGAAACCACCACCGCGCGCTTCCGATTTCATGACGGTAAGGATATTGTTGGGACACTGGCTGGAATCCTGGAGGGCGAAATTGCCTGGATCGAGGGAAATTTTACAACCGCGGCGGAAGTCTTCCGACGTGCTACCGAGTATTACGACCAGCTGAATTACGACGAGCCAGAGCCATTACCCTTTTCTCCGCGGCACTGGTTAGGGGCGGCTTACATTGAATCGGGCGCCTACGAAGAGGCGGTCAAAGTCTATCGCCGTGACCTGCAGGATCATCCGCATAATATCTGGGCATTGTTTGGTATGCAGCAGGCACTGTCCATGCAAGGTCAATCTGATCCAGTAATCGACCGGGATTTATACGAAGCCACTACCTATGCTGATATATGGTTAATGCAAAGCAAATTCTAAGGGCTTGCAGAATGCCTCATTTTTCGAATGGGTGCTTGGCGAACTAGGCAGAATTGCGCGACGCGTTGATGTTGCCGAACAGACTGCGTATCACCATTTTCTCATAGGGCTCGCTCATCTTCTCATTGGCTTCCGCCGCCTGCTCTTGCATCGAATTTAATTTCATCAAGGCATATTGTTGTATCACCAACAGCGGCAGCACTACTCGTTGTCGCAGCTGGATACTACTGCGGGCGCTAGCATTATCTTCGAGTAAAATAGTTTGACCTGATACCTTTAACACCAATTCCCGGCTGAGCCGATATTCGTCGTTAATCAGCTGCCAAAAATCCCCGAAGGTTGGATGTCCACCCATGTAAGCCGTAAGTTCGAAATTAGTCTTACTCATACTCTGCATGCTGTTATCAAGCAGTGCCTTAAAAAATTTCGATTGCTGATAAAGCGCCTTACACTTACCGAACTCTCCTTGGTCTTGCAATGCCTTGAGCGCAGATCCCAACCCGAAGAACCCGGGTACATTCTGCTTGAGTTGGCTCCAGGCTCCGACAAAGGGTATTGCTCTTAAATCCTCGAATCGCAACTTATGTTGATTGCCTCGCTTGGAGGGGCGACTACTAATATTCGATTGGCCATAGTAATGCAGCGTACTCATCTGTTCCAGGTAGGGCAGAAACAGAGGATGCTGTTTGAATTGTTGATATTTTTCGTAACTCAATCGCGCTAATCGATTCAGTAAATCCCGTTGCTCTAAGGACAACTCATGCTCCGGTCGGTGGTATAAACTATTTTCTAAACCCGCCGCCAGCAGTTGTCGCAAGTTGTGTAAAGCCGCTTCCTGAGTACCGTAGTAAGAACTAATGGTTTGTCCTTGCACCGTGAGCTGGATCTGATTCGATTCAATGGTTCGGCCGAGAGCCGCATAAAATTGGTAGGTGCTGCCTCCGCCACGGGCGGGCGGGCCACCTCTTCCATCGAAGAATGTGACTTCTATATTCGCCCGTCGTGATGCGGTGGTGATAGATTCCTTGGCTGTATAGATACACCAGTTCGCCATCAGGTAACCACCATCCTTAGTGCCGTCTGAAAAACCGAGCATCACCGTTTGCGTATCGTTGCGATCGGCTAGATGCTGTCGATAACATTTGCAACGATAGAGCTGCGACATGCTGTCGCCGGCTTTTTGCAGGTCCTTAATAGTCTCGAATAACGGCACTATATCGACTGTCAGCTGGTCCTTAATCCAACCAGAGAGTCTGAATAGCGCCACCAGATTGGCCACGTCACGGGCGCCACCGCAATTACTGATGATGTAACGATGACAGCCCAATTCTCCATTGGTTGATTGAATGTCCTTGATTGCCTGTAGCGATTGCAGGGTATCCAATGCCAATGGATCGCTGATTAGCGCCAGATCGATTTCGCCATCGAGCAACAACAGGCTTTCAATCTGCTCGGCGTCATCAAGTTCATCGAAATTTGCGGGGAACAGTTGTGGGCTGCAAGTCCTAATCGTGGCGACCACGTTTGCCAGTACGCGCGAGTCCTGTCGAATATCGAGACTGGCAAAGTGAAACCCGAACATCCTGATCTTACGTTGGAACGACCGCAGCTTATCCAGAAATAATCCTTGATGCTTTTGTATTAGTTGTTGTTCTATCGCAGACAACTCATCTAACAGTGTTTGCACAGAATCAAAGCAGGACTCGGTCTGGTTGGTGAGTTCGAGGTGGAATTGCCTTTCAATGGATTCAAGCTGAGCATAAATCCCGGCAAAGCTGAGCCTGCGTTTAAGCGCGCGAATGTCTTTGTGGTAACAAGCCACTATGCGCGAGCGTAAATTGGCGGCCACTGCTCTGGTGGTGGTTGTGTTAACGAATGGATTGCCATCGCGATCACCACCAGGCCAGAAACCAATGCTCAGTAATTGGCTGTTTATCTCGACTCCGCTTGCCTGCCGTGTCGCCAGAGCGTCTACGATCTTACCTATGGATGGATAAAATATATTACTCAAATACCAGCTCAACTGGACCGCCTCTTCCAGCGGAGTAGGTTTTTGTTGGTTAAAAAAGGGGGTGTTGCCGAGTTGCTGTAACAGGTTGCGCGCTCGGCCAATGTCGTTACATTGAATCGCCTGGCTCAGGTCGTTGATGATGGCGAGCACTTGACCTGGGTAAAACTGAGTTGGATGTGCGGTCAAGATTACCCTGGCGCCGAAGCTGGTCAGTAAAGTCGCGAACTGCTTGTCCAGTCGGTCTACCTCAACGCGCTCAATCAGCTTGCGCAATTCATTCGATTCACGAGTTTGATGTATCTCACTGAAGGCGGCGTCTTCCAGCGCATCGATCAATACTACTTGCCGCTCAACATACTGAATTATCTTAAATAGAAATTGTATCTGCGCCGGTTCGTTGAAGTGAGGGCGCTGGGCACTGAAAAACTGCTCGATGATCTCGGTGGGATTCAACCCCTGCTTCAGGCCCCGGTGACAAGCTTCCTCGAGTAGCGGCAACAACAAACCAGTCTGTTCGACGGCATCAAGCGGCAGCGTTAAAAACAGTCCGTTGTAGAGCTGGTAATTCAGCTCCACCAGATTCTCATACGCATTGTTTATGCAAGGTTGGGTCACTGCATGCTTTCCCTGAATTCACTAAATCCTGGCGAAATCCCTCGTCGCAGGCTCGCTAGAAGGTCATGCTTGACCGCTGCAGACGCGGTGGTTTATCGCTGTCACCAATTAAAACTTAACGCGCAGGATGACCGGAGGATCCTGGTCCGAAAAATGGGGCTGTATGACATAGATGGCATCACCCACCGCGGCCGCGGTGGTGGCCTGCCCCTCAAAACTCGCCATAGCCACCAGGCGAGCACTGAGCCAGTGATCGTCGCTGCGATATTTCATCACGGCGGCACGATTGTTCGAGGTTACAACCAGGTTGCCATCTGCTGACCACACCAGGCCGTCGCCACCGGTGGCCGGGAAGTCCAGTTCCACCACAGACCAGTTGTCGGGATTATTTACCGGTACTTTTATAAGCTCCCCGGTGCGTGGTGACACCAGGATCAGGTAGCCAGCCGGATGGTACTCAATGCCATTGAGTCCGAAAGTGGAATCACGGCCAAAGTCGATTAAAATACTGGCGTGGTTATAACGGTCGACCTGGTACACCACGTTGGTGCGACTATCTGTCACAAACACTACACCACTGCCGCTGACGGCGACGTCGTTGGCAAAATGGCTGGCATCGGCCGCCTCGCCGCTCAGCCCGAGAAGCTCCGCCGCCCACAGGCCCAGGAGCTTGTTGCG
>JADFOC010000143.1:0-3152 GCA_022563075.1 Pseudomonadota bacterium | reverse complement strand
TTAAAGAAATAGGGGTTAGAATGTATGGATATTAAAGGCATAGCTTTACCTTGTGTTGGCTCAACAGCTTGGCATAAGGTGATTAAAGTCTTAAAAAGGGCGGGCTTATGTCATGCTGATTTTAAGCGGCTAGTACACGCCAGCAATGCCCAGCATGATGGCACCTGAGCCACCCTGTCTATCTGAGTTTGCCACCAGCAAACGGTTACGCGGTTCATCCACTTCGATACCCACCGATGCGATTAAATCGGGGTCCGTCACTAGCGCTATCAGCTGACCTGTCGGTGTGATTTCGTAGATGGTGCCGTCGGCTAATGATCCGGTGAGAAAGCGATTGTGTAGGGTATCGTATTCAATCCCTTCAGGAATGAAGCCCCCGCGCTCGGTCACAATTCTGTCCGGCAATCTATCGGTATCAGCGGTATCAGAGTCGTCGCTGCAGTTCAGCAACAGTGGAACAAAAATCAGCAAACTGATTGGCAGAATTTTCATGATTGACCTCCTGGTGGACACTGCATCACCCTTCTACACGTTTGAATCTTCATTCTCAAGGTGCTGAATCTCGAGTGAAACCGACGGTATTGTACTCTGATTTAAGCGACTAACTTCAAGCAATGCTTTGAGCCGTCCTCATGCTCTGCTTTAATCCAGAGTGTCAATTTGATCTGGACAGACTTGGTGGGAACGAAAGCATGGTTCAGCAATTAACAAAATGCTCAATTCAGTGCCTGGCTGGCGTACTGTTGCCCACGATGTCACTGGCAGCCGCCACTGGCAACGAGGTAGTCAGCAGCGGCGACTGGCTCTGGAATGTATTGATCGCGGTGATGGTACTGTTGGTTTGCGCAAGCAGTGCGGCGTTATCGCTGGCCGCCATCAGGCAATGGGCTGGTAACTGGCGCTATGCGGCGGCCACGCCGCTGGGGGTGTTGCTAATCTGGCTACTGTTGATAGTGCTGTCACGGCTGATCGCAGTAGATAGCCATCCTCTGTGGCCACTGGAGTTATTTGCCTGGGCCATGTTGAATATGATCTATATGGTGGCGTTAATGACGACCAAGCGGATCTTTGAGAAAGCAGATAAAGAGAGCTCTTCAAACAGTTGAAAATATGGGCGTTGCTGTTATGTCTCTTCCTTAGAATCCCGCAGACCAGGCCTCATAGCCTCCATCCAGACTGTAGGCATCGGTAAATCCCTGTGCCGACAAGTAGGCGGCAGCACTCTGACTCATGTTGCCGTGATAGCAATAAACGATCAGCGGAGCGTCAAAATCGGCAGTCTCGACGAAATTCTGTAAATTGCTGTTATCGAGGTGGATGGCAGACTCGATATGGCCTTGGGCATAGGACTGCTCGTCTCTAACATCCACTATCTGAGCCTGCTTGCCAGCCTCAGTGGCCAGAAGAGCACGTGCATCCTCGACATTTATCCGTACATAATTCATTGCAGCCTGCACTACATGGGCAAATCGAAGCCGTCATTCTAACAGAATCGAGTGTCTCATTCTGCCTGGTAGTGACGGCTTTGGCGGTCTGTAGCGGGATTCATCCCGCCTTTGTTTTATACTGTATAATTAGACAGTTGACAATATCCATACAGTCTAATTATACTGCCTATTCTAATTCGGTTACAGATCTATAATTAACATGCTAAACAGTAAACAACTTATTGAAATAACGGGTATTTCAAGGGCAACCTTAAACAATTATGTGGCCCTGGGTATACTGCCTAATCCCGTGGTCAGAACTCTCTCGGGTGAAGCTGGACGCGCGACCCGTCTCGGCTATTTCGAGAACGATGCCATAGACTGTATAAAAAAGGTTAAGCGGCTTAAAAAACAGGGCCACTCCATGGCCCAGATTGCCGCTGAAATAGGGGCAAGGCCACCTACCCTTGCCGCCGTACCCAAAGCATCACCCACCAAGTCCTCGACAGGTGAGCAGGGATCGCTCACCAACCTCTCGTTGGAGGCATCCATCGACAACTTTCCCGGCCCGGCCTACATGGTGAACAATAATTTCGAGCTGATCTGGTGGAACCGCGAAGCAGCCACTTCATTCTTCTCCAGTGAGGAGGATTTACCCGGCGACCTGGAATCGCGAAATCTGTTGAAACTGTTATTTGGCACCTCGATTGCAGCCGACACCGATCAACTGAAGGACTTGCTGAAGCCGCATGTTGCCGCAATCAAGAAACGCCTCAGCCAGCAAGCATTGATGAAGATCTACTCGACCCTGAATGCGCATGAATTGGCGTTATTGAAGGAGTTATATGATGCCGTCGAGCCAGTCGGCCGAGAGCCCATGATCCACTTTCCAACCATCCTCCCGGGCGATGATGGCGAACCAATGCTGTGTGATCTGTATGTCTGTTTCTACCGCGAGGGCATCTTATTTACCTTCAGCCCGGTGCTACTCAACGACGATTTCCTGCTGGAGTTTCTCAGCAAGCGAAATCATGTCATCAATGAGCTGTTGAAGAAACGCAAACCCTACCTGACAGCGGTGACTGTGATGGTGGCCGATGTGCAGAATTCGACGAAAATTTGTTCTGAATTGCCGGCGGAAGAGTACTTCGAGCTGATCGGTCAGCCGGGTTCATCCCTCGACGGCCTGACCTACGTGGTTCTCGGCGACCTCTTCGATATGACCAACGGCGACGGTGTGATCGAAGATCCGTCGTCCTTCGGCCGGGACGCCTATGGCGACATCTATATCTGCGACCTCACGGGAGAGGTGTACAAGATTATCCGCGCCGACTGCGCGACGGACGATTGTAACGCCAACGGCGTCGAGGACGCCTGCGACATACTGGACGGATCCAGTGCCGACAGCGACGAGAACGGCTTGCCGGATGAATGCATCTTAACGCCGCCGGGCGTGCCGAACCCACCCCACGACATCGAGAAGAACCGCTACATCACCTTCGCACCCAACAACGCGGGCGTCGTCGCGTTCGAGGTGGCGCTGCCGGACGGACGCCAGGGCTGGGTGGGGCAGCCGCAGCCGCTCGATTGGGCGGGCACCGACCCGGCGGCCGTCTCGGCCGTGGTGGCCAATCCCGTCTTTCGGATCTGGACCGAGTCGGAAATCCACGTAACCGGTTGTGTCATCGTTCCCAACCAGACGTACCCCATCCGCACCACGGAAGA
>JADFOC010000142.1 GCA_022563075.1 Pseudomonadota bacterium | reverse complement strand
AGTGCCGAATTAAGATAGGAATGGCTCATCGCCGGGCAATCCGTCCCGATTATCAGTAGCGTGTCAACCTCTGCTCGCGCCAGCGTCTGGCGACTGGTAAAGCGCATCTTCGCGCCGAGATTATCGCCATTCTGATTATATATATCCTTTTTATTACAAAGAGATAAGAAGAATTCATGAGATGGTTTCGAGGAAACCCACAAATCCAGGCCCGCCAGCTTAGAAGAGACCACGGTGGCCACTATGCGCCGGGTCATTGCCCGCTGCAGATGCAACGCCCGTCGCGCACCAATGGCGGCATGCAGACGGGTTTTAACCTCGCCCAATACCGGTTCTCGGGTGAAAACAGCGATTCGTGCCAGTGGAAATTTGAGAGACATCAGTGCACATCCAGGCGTCAGCGATCGGGATAATACTGCTTAGCCAGCCGCGCGGGACTCACCCCCACTAAATACAGCAAGCGCAGCCGCCACATCAGCAACACCGTGTTTAGCAGCCCATATTGCTCCCAGCGCCGGCTTGAGGTGACCACGAAACTGTCTATACAGATGGGTTTGCCAGTGCGTCTCAGGGATTTACTCATCGCGATATCCTCCATCAGTGGAATCGCGGGATATCCACCCAGACGGTGAAATAAGTCTTTCGCCACGAACATGGCCTGATCCCCGGTGCAGATGGAAGTGAGTCGGGCCCGCCAATTCATCATCCTGGATATCAGCCGATACGGGAATGACGAGTTGCTCAGCCGCACATCAAACCAGCCCCATTGTCGCTGGCTGGCCTGACAGGCCGAATCGATCAGCTGGTCTGCATGATCCGGCAGCACAGTATCGACATGGAGAAACAGCAGCAGCTCACCGCTGGCGATTTCCGCGCCTCGATTCATTTGGCCGCTGCGGCTAGCAGTCCAGGTCTCCACCCGATCCGCATGCACTGCAGCCAATTCTGCCGTGTCATCGTGACTGCCACCGTCGATCACCAGAATCTCATGCCCGCGCTCGCGCAAGCACTGCAAGCGCTGCAGCTGCTGGACTATGCGTGCCGATTCATTGAGTACCGGCAAGATCAGGCTTAGCTTCATCACCGATCAATCCCCCGACTGACCCGGAATTGAGAAATGCCAGACGGATTAATGGCCATGTTCGACTGGTTGGATCCGAGCTCTCGTATTGCTTTCACTTGTGTCTGATTGCCCTGTTGCCGAAAATTACCGGTGTCGGAATCATCGCTTTGCATCGCATTTTAAGGCATGCCGCCGACCATTGCATGAGTTACCCCGGACTTCCACTATTCGCCTTAACTAACGAAAAGTTGCTGCTACACTTAATTGGAAACACAGCATTGCAAGAATGTGATGCCGTACACAAACCTTCGAAAAAACAAGGATTAAGCTTAGATTAAGCAGATTTCCTCGACAATTGAGACGAGTACGACTACAAAGGGTTAAAGTAAGGAAATCAGTGCTTATCCGATCTTGTAATAGAGGGACTGTTGGTTTTTAATACGCGGCCGATATTAGCCGTATAGCTGCAGCCAACGCCCCTATCGAAGCACCTTTGGGTGCTCGGTAAATCGCTGAAATCTGCCAGTTAGCAGGTGGAATGGAACGAAGTGAACGCAAAGAACTTTTACATCGTAGCAACTGCGCCGAATGAGCCTAGCTTGCAGGTTAAGATTTCGGGTCCTTATCTGACCCAGCAGGCTGCCCAGGCCGACCTGTCTGCAGCCATCGATGAGGCGTTGGTGATCGATCCCAGCGCCAAGGACTACCGCTACAGCATCTCCAAGGTCGAGAGCCGCAAGCCGGGTGTGATCCAACACATGGCCGCGCACGCCTAGCTCCGCTCAACGTATGGGTGTAAACTAAGCCCAATTCAGCACAATTTTCCGTAGTTCGTTTTATCTGCGAGTCTTCACTTATTTTTGCACTGACCTCGCAAGAAAAAGTGGCTCAAAGCTTTCTATATCATACGTCGACAGCAACAATCCGGCTTGCATCACTATTCGAGCCTATACTGTTGAACGGCATAGAACGAAAGAGAGGTTCCTTTGAAAAAACTTAGCGCTCTACACCACATCAGTATTATCGAGTCCCGCGGCACTAATTGTGCCTGGGTGAGAATCAAGTACGATGGCAAGGACTTTCAGCAATCATTCCCGTTTAAAAAATTTGGCGGAAAAAACAAGGCGATTGCCGCGGCCAAGAAGAAGCGGGACATAGAAGGTAAAAAAATCTATGGCAGCCATTGGCCTTACGCGAAATTTAGCCCTCGTAAGATTTCGCCACTGAATTCTTCCGGAGAAATTGGCGTCAGCTATTCGGAGAAAGACCACTCCTGGGTCGCCACCTGGCAGGAAGGCAGAGGAGTTCGGCGCAAGCAGAAAAATGCCTATTTCTCAATTAACAAATTCGGCGAGAACAAGGCGAAGACCCTGGCTGGAAAGGCACGCCGTGAGGCGGTAAGGGCTAATCGCATTCACTAGGCGCGCAATCAGTGCTTGGCTGGTTTGTTACCAGGCGGTTTATTTCTGGCTGCATCGAGCATCTGGCGTATTCGTGTCGATTCCTCATCACTGAGTCCGCGATACTGCAACAGTGCCAGCATCAGCTTTTCCGGGTTGCCACCACAGGCTTTATCCACCATCTCCAGCACCCGCTGACCGAGACTTTCTTCCCGGGGCACGACAGATATCTGCGACCTTCCGCCCGGTGGCTGAGCCAGCCCTTCTGCTGCATGCGTTCTATTAATGTGCGCACCGTGTTCCTGGCAACCGGCCGTTGCAGGTTGATAAATCGGGTGACCTCAAGCACCCCCCACTTCGCCGCTATCCCAGATAATTTCCATAATTTCATGCTGGGCGCGGGACAGCGGAGGTTTGTCTTTAATCGAGGTTTTCTTCATGACTTCAATCACCTGGGCGTAACGAAACAAGTACGAGAAATCGGAGAATTCCACGACCGGTGTGACCCATAACAGACCGCAGATGACACTTGCAATTTATATTGGCTACGTTTGTAGTTCTTCTCAACAAAATATTTTTAGTTGGGAATTATGGCGCTGTTGGTACGCCAAATTTTACTGGCGTCCAGCAAGTTGGTATAGACCAGATTGGCATCGAAGTTTAGACGGTCCATGCCAAAGACTTCATACAAGGCTTCGAAGCTGGCAATGGCTTCATCGGTATCGCTGTCGATGGCAACGATTAAGTCATCCAGCGTCGCCGGATCAGACAGTGCCTGGGCGGTATGCATCAATCCAGCATCGCGCATGCCAGCGATCAACACCACCTGGGTATTGGTGCTGGCGGGAAAGGTTGAAAACATACCGTAGTCCCGAAACGGTTCGCCCTCTTCCGGCAGACCCGCATCGCTGGTGTAGTACTCGTTGGTTTGAATGTTAAGCAGTTCATCATAGCTGCGACCCACGCGCAGGCCCGAACCGGCGAAGGTCATGTCGGTGAGAATTTCCAATGCGCTGATATAACCGATATAGACTATATGATTAGAGCGAATGTCCGCCGCGGTGAGATCGGACATCATGGTGATGTTGACGGTCTTGCCGCTCTCCTGCAGGATCGGAACTATCTTCGCCAACGCGAAGGCGCTGCCTTCGGGCATATAACTCAGATCCAGGTCCAGATAATTTTCGGTTCGCTCGATGTCACTGAACTGCAACTCTTCCAGATCGCTGCTTGAGTTGACGTTGAACTCTCGCACCATGCGGGCGACATTGCCGTTGGCGTTTAACTCGCCAAAGATATAATAGTCACCCATGACCAGGAGAATTGGCTGCTCATCATCCAGCACCGCTTCCCAAACCGGGTGCTGCGCCGCCATCTGCGAAGTATTGATTACAGCACCGCTGCCTTGAATCACCATGTAGAGTAAGTTCGCACTCAATAGAACGATCAGTGCCATGGCCAGCCCACGGTTTAAGCTTAACCATCCGGGGAGGATTGGGCGTTGATTCGCGATGCTCGCCGCCGGAGCCAAGGGTGCCACCGACAAAGTGTAGATGCCTTTGGGAATGACAATTCTATAGCCGGCATCCTGCTCATGATTCTCATAATAAGCGTCGAGTTTCTTACGCAACTGATGCACGTAGACACGCACGGTAGAATCGGTGGACACATCGAAGTTTTCATCACGTCCCAGCACGTCGATAGCCAGTTCTATTTCCTTGGGAGACTTACCCTCTATAGAACACTGCACCAGATACTTGAGCAGTGCCGTGTAGTGCTTCGACCTGCCAAATACGCCACTGCTGACGATGCGTTGGCACAGCGCCGTCAGGTCGTCCGCGCCGAATACATCGTGCGCGGCACGCAGCGTCTGGCTAGCAGATTGTGGTTTAGCATTCATGAATTGTGGGAATTAACGGGGGTTGAGGCGATGGATTATAGCAGTTTTGTCTCCGCGCACGGGGACTTGAGTTGAAGCTGGCTAAAAAAGGGGCGCATGGTCGGCGTACTCTACTGAATTTTCTCCATCCCTATGCTCTTTGCGCCTCGTTCAAAGCCAGGGCGTTTGCCCGAGATATTGCCTGAAATCCGACCCTCGGCTGTTGATTCCGACTTCCTCTGCCACGGCTACCACCTGCACAAAGCTCCGCAATTGCAACGATACAGGGCGCTCTGCCTGCAAGCCGTCAGCAACCACAACTTGACACCTATCAATATTGCATTATCATGGATATACATGCTGTATATCCCATCTATGAGGCTGTGTAATGGAAAGAGCAGGTGTATTCAAAAGCAACAGGAGTCAAGCCGTTAGAATCCCTAAGGCTCTGGCACTCCCAGAATCGGTAAAACAGGTGGACATCGTTCCTCTTGGGCGATCTCTATTGATCACCCCTGCGGGGGAGGCATGGGATAGCTGGTTTGAAAGCGAAGGTGTCAGCGATGACTTCATGTGTAACCGCGAGCAACCAGGAGATCAAGAACGGGAAACATTTTAGTGCTGAAATATATGCTGGACACAAATATCGTGATCTATACGATAAAAAATCGTCCAGATGCAGTGCGCAAACAATTTGAGAACCACTACGGGTTGATGTGCATCTCCAGCGTGACGCTTATGGAGTTGATTTATGGGGCCGAGAAATCCGACAGTACCGAGCGCAATCTAAGGGATGTAGCAGGGTTCGTCGCCAGATTGGTTATTCTCCCCTATGACGAAGTCGCCGCAACACATTCTGGACAATTAAGGGCTGAATTAGCCGAAATCGGCAAGCCTGTTGGCCCTTACGATCAAATGATTGCCGGACATGCCAGGTCACAGGGGCTGATACTTGTGACAAATAATATATCTGAATTCAAGAGGGTGCCTGGGCTGCGCTTGGACAACTGGGCATAGGCAAAGGATGACGTCTCCCCAGAAAATCATCACTCGCGCTATGCTGGCTTAATGCCACTTCTACAAAGATAAGCGGCTCATCAGTGAGGGCAGGATGGAAAAATGCGAAGCGACGACGGTTAGGCGGGTCGATGTGGCTGCGCAAGTCATCCCAGTCCTTAATCTCTTGCACCGCCTCATAACGAATGATGCGCTCGAGAATCGCCGCAGAGGTGGACCAATCAATCGTATGCAACACCAGAAAGCCGCGGCCAAACCAGGACGTGAACAGCCTGACAAAGTTCTCATCTACCGACTTAAGGTGGGGATTATCCTTGATCAGCTTCAACAGATCCGTGCGCATGCTCACCAGGTCATGGGTCGCACCCGGCGTCTGGTTCAAGCGCCGCAGCAGCTGGAGCCGACGCGGTTCCGCCGCCCGTGCCAGGCGATTGAGATTTGAACTGGTGGCCGCTTCAGAATACATCTCAAACGCCAGCTTCACCGCCACCTCATTGGCGTTGTAGTTCTGCTCCAGGTTTTCAAAGAAGGCAAGCTTGGCCTCATCATCGAATTCATTGTAGCTATCGAACACCTTCCGCGCCGTTAGCATGCCGGACACTTCGCCGATAGACCCCATCAACTTTTCCAGCAGTTCCTCGATAGACGGTTGCCATTGCCGGAGAAGAACAGCTCCCGCAGCAGGAAGTTTATAGCATCCGCGCAGCATTCGCATCGCCTGTGGTCGCTGCTTGCGCTTGGCCTGGCAACCTGCACGTGGTTTGAATGGCACTATCGCTGCTATGCCCATGCAAACTAATGCATAAATAGCCTGAAGGCACTCTTTCTCAGCCGCTGTAGACGATCCATATTCCTCGACGCGGATTTCCAGCTTTCGTCTATGCGTATCCTCCACCAACTCGGGCCGGCCCAGCCGATTTGCGCTAGGCGGCGCTTTTTGCCGTCCACTGGATTTGTCTGGTTATGATTTTCTATCTCCATTTTAAATTTAGTTTTCGTTGGTTTGATACGCAGTCCCTCAGATATAAGTTTATTAATGTCTGATAGGGAATTCCTGACTTCTCGGCTAACGATTTAAAATAGTCGACAGAGTCTTTATCAAGACGCATGGTTACAGGTTGTTTTAAATATTTGACATAGGGATTCTTCTTTCCCTTCATTTTTGTGAAATCGTAATGTGCTCTCATTTTCTATAACTCCAGTATGCATCTACTTCATCTTTATCTGCTTTCCTGGCAGAAATTATTCGGATGACCATTTCTTTTTCTCGGAAGCAATGACAAATTACCAAAGTATTTAGCTTGTGGCTTACGCCTAGCAGTATGAAACGATCTTCTTCTGAATGGTCTGGGTCAAAGAACTGGATGGCATATTCATCATAAAAAGCAGTGCGTGCTGCCTCGAAAGAAACACCATGCTTTTTAATATTTGCTTTCTCTTTCTTTTTATCCCATTCAAATACAAGCAAGTCCATATGTACATTGTACGTATAATAAAAGGAAGATCAAGTAAGGTCTACAAAAATCATAACGACCTGCATCAGCGGCCGGCCGCATGCCGG
>JADFOC010000141.1 GCA_022563075.1 Pseudomonadota bacterium | reverse complement strand
AGGCCTTGAACGATCCGAATTTTAATACCGGTACCACGCAGGCTGACCAGGATCTGCTTAAAAATCTGATTGCTTTTTATTGCTGCCTGGAAGGTATCTTCTTCTACTGCGGTTTTACCCAGATCTTGTCCATGGGGCGGCGCAATAAGATGACTGGCACATCGGAACAATTCCAATACATTCTACGCGATGAATCTATGCACTTGAATTTTGGCATCGACATGATCAACCAGATCAAGTTGGAAAATCCCCATCTGTGGAACGATGAGATGAAGGAAAATGCTACCCAAATGATACTACAGGCCACGCAACTTGAAATTGAATATGCTCGTGACACTATGCCACGAGGGATACTGGGGATGAATGCCGCCATGATGGAAGAATACCTGCAGTTCATCGCCAATCGTCGACTGGTTCAGATTGGTTTGTCTGAGCAGTTTGAAGGCGCGGCGAATCCATTTCCATGGATGTCTGAAATCATGGATCTGCGCAAAGAGAAAAATTTCTTCGAAACCCGAGTCATCGAGTATCAAACAGGTGGCGCATTATCGTGGGATTAATCAATCAAGCACCGCGAGCAGCAGCAAACAGGAGCTAGGGAATGAGTGACGATAAGCAGGTAGATAGTGACCCGGAACGTACGTTAATTACCCTCGAACAATTGAGTCAAACCATCGAGGTGATGACCAGTGTGGTCAATCGGCTGCGTCAACATTTAAGCGAACAGCTAAAAGCGCAAATAGAGCCACCTCCGCGTGCTACACAGGACCAGCCGGCCAATGAATCGGAGCCGACCAATCGAGTCGAGACAGACACTGGTCAACCTCAGCAAGCAACCCAGAAACGGGAGAGCTTTGTGGTTGAAATAAACCAACAGGGGTTTCATGGGGTTCGCAAGAACACAAAGATTTTACATTAGGCCTAGCCTGCTTGGTCGCTGCCGCGCTCTGCGGCGGCGACATTTATTCTAATTACATGACGGACACCATTGGCGCAATCATTCTGGCAGCCGGATATAGTAAGCGCTACGGCAGTATCAAACTCTGCGCCAAATTAGCCAATGGCAATACCGTTCTCGGGCAGACGATACAGCGCATCAAGGCAGCAGTTTCTGCCACGATTGTCATTACTCAACCCGATGTGGCACCACGGCTGGCTGGGCTGGGCACCGACATCAAGGTATTCCACCAGGCACAACACGGCATGGGCGCCACTCTGGCCTACGGGATTGGTCTGGTAACAGATTGGGATGCTTGTTTAGTCTGCCTGGGCGATATGCCTTTCATAAAATCCGCTACTTACCGACAAATTGTCAGTTGCCTTACATCGAAGTCGATTGTCAATCCGATCTACCAGTCGCGAACCGGTAATCCAGTAGGATTCGGGCAGCAATTCTTCGAGCAGTTGCAGCAGTTGTCTGGCGATACCGGCGCCCGCTCGGTGATTCAAAATAATCAAAAATCGGTGATTGATGTACCCGTCGATGATGCCGCGATACTTCATGATATCGATACTCCGGCTGATTTGTCCCGCTATCAAGCAGTGGAGTAGCTGGCACCTCGGCGCAGCCTAAATTTCCGCACCGGTTATTGCACCACCAATCGCTTTAGCCATACAATCTAGTGGTAGCTACATAGATCAAATAGATGAAAAAGATAAAAAACGAATCCGAGCTGTTAAAAGAGGCTATCCGTGTGGGTGCCCGCTATTTCGAAGCCCGTGGCGCGGGAGAATTTGAGTCGACGGACCATATTGATATGAAAGTCCGCGCTATTTATTTCCTCCTGGTGAGAGACAAGGTGGTACAACCACTCGCCAGTCACGATGAAAACCTCCAAAGCATGCGGCACAAACTGGCAATCTGGATCTCAAAGAAGCTGCCTGCCGACCATCAGTTGCTGCAATGAACCCCCCTGTCAAGTTTCCGCTGTTATTAGCATTCTTGGCACTGAGCTATCAACCTGCCGCATTAGCCGATGCCAGCTCAGCAGAACAGGCGATGGAAGACCCGCTGAATCCCTTGCTGCTGATCAACACCTCACAGGGAGCCATCTATGTAGAACTATTTCCCCGTGAGGCGCCCAATAACGTCGCGAACTTCGTCGCGCTGGCCCGCGGAGAAATTGAGCTGGTGGATCCCGCCACGGAAACCAGTTTCATGCCTCGCTACTTCGATGGCATGCGCTTTCATCGCGTGGTATCAGATTTTATCATTCAAGCAGCCAGCCCCGTCTATCACCCACTGGGTGCTCCGGCTGAACTCCTGCAGGATGAAATCAATGCCGATTTCCTTGGCCTGGATCAGATGCCGGTGCTGGATTCCGACGGCTCTTTCAATAAGATGCTCAACATCAGCAGCAAGCAAGATTTTCAACAGGAAATCCTGAAGCCGCTGTATCAGAGAATGAACATTGAGAACGAAGCGCAGCTGGAAGCCGGGCAATATGAAGTATTGGAAGAGCTACGGCAGATGAGTGTCAAACAGGCATATGAAAACCAGGGCTATCGCTATAGCACGAATTTCCCCAGCCGCACCGTGAGCAGAGGTGTAGTTGCACTGGCTAATGTGGGACCAGACAGCAACGGCCCTGAATTTTTTATTACTCTGACGGACGCAGACTGGCTGACCGGCAAACACACAGTAATCGGGAAAGTAGTTGAAGGTATGAATATCGTCGATACAATTGGGGAAATTCCGATTGATTCTGTTCGCTTCTCCCGATTAAGTACTGTCATTTATTCAATTCGACAACTCAACTGAGATTGTTTTAACACGTTCTCCCGGAGAATAGGCATGTCCAAGAAATCCAAAAAAAAATCTGCCCAAGGAACCTACGCCTTGTGCGTAACAGTAGGTCTTATTATCGGCGTCGGATTGGGACCGATGATGGGCAATTTTATCGTATCGAGCATGGTTGGGGCCGCGATCGGAGCGGGCGCAGCCTACTATTTCACCCACCAGAAGCAACGCCATAAACGCTAGCCATCCCGTCACTTTCATTCCGATCGGTCCTTAGAATAATTCTACTTATTATTCGAACCAAGCCGCCGTTAATTCTGCCAATCATCCTCCGTTGTCGCCAAATTTTTTCTCCTATACTAGATATAAAGGACTTTCTCGTAATCGTTAATATCAGGTGAAGTAGTGGATACAGTTCTGATCATAGATTGTGACCAGGGGAAATTTTGGGCTCAGCTACGATCTTTGAAGTTGCATCGGTACAAACTTTTTCGCACCGACGAATGGCAGACCGCGCTGCAGTCACTCGAGACTGAATCAGTGGCGTTGGTGCTATGCAACCTCGATTCTCCGAAATTTGAATTGTCGGCACTGATAGAATTGGAAAATCGTCGTGCGGACAACTCCATCATTCCCATTCTTGTCGCCAGCGAACAACCCAGCTTGGACCACGGCGTCGTGCAAAACTGCGAACATGTCGAGTTTTGTTCGGTTATGGGGGGATTCGATTACCTACAGTCCCGTATTAACCACCACCTGCAACAGCACTATTCCATGCAGCAGCAATCCAGGAAATTAGCAGAGCTAAAGATCCTCTATCAGGTCATACTGGAAAGCGCATCCGAGGGCATCATCCAATATGATAAAACTGGCGTAATTCATTCGGCCAACCGTAAGGCTCTCAGTTTATTGAATTACAATGAAAAACAAATTATCGGACACGACGTATTCGATCTTTTGAGCACCGCAGAAGATGATGCAGCCGATGCCAAGCAACTAGGTTCGTTGATGCTGCAACAGCAACCCTATGTATGCAATCGAGTGATATTGAATACTCGTAAGAATTCAACCATCGTTGCTGAAATAAGCGGCAATTGCATTCGCGACATCGATGCTAAAGTCCAAAGCCACATCATGATGTTTCAAGACATCACGGTGCGCACCCTTAATGAGGAACGACTCGTTAAGCTGGCTAAATACGATGTTCTCACCGGTTTGTCCAATCGCAGCAAGTTCCATGATTTCACCGAGGGGAAAATTGCCTACTGCGCCCACAACAGGAAAAAGATGGCGGTATTGTTCATCGATATCGATCATTTTAAGAACATCAACGACAGTATGGGGCATGATGCAGGCGATGAATTACTGGTAGGTGTTGCCGAACGACTTCGATTCTGCATCAGAGAATCAGATATACTAGCGCGCATCGGCGGCGATGAGTTTGCCATTACCCTGGTGGAAATGGGTAATCCTAATCAAGTAACGCGCATCGTTCGCCATATACTGGAAGTCATTAGGAAACCTTTCTACATTCAGTCTCGTGAAGTCAACGTGTCTGCAAGTATCGGAATTTCGCTATTCCCGGAAAGTGGTTCGGACCTGAAGACGCTAACCCAGACAGCGGACACGGCCATGTACCAGGCCAAGATCGATGGCCGCAATACCTACCGATTCTTCTCCGCGGAAATTCAAAATCGAATGATGGAGTTAAGCAGTCTGGAAGACGCCCTGCGCAAGGCAATCGCCAACGACGAGTTCTTCATGCACTACCAACCGCAAATAGATTCAGTTACCGGTCGTGTCGTCGGCCTGGAAGCGCTGATCAGATGGCAACACCCAGACTGGCCGAAGATAGGACCCGACCGATTTATACCGGTAGCAGAAGAATGCGGCTTGTTGCCGGCACTTGGAAAGTGGGTTTTATATTCGGCTTGCCGCCAGGCGGTGAAGTGGCGAACCGATGAACACATCCAATTTAACTTCCCGGTGGCAGTAAACCTCTCACCCAAGCAACTGGTCAGTGGTGATTTCATCGACCTATTGGATAAAGTGTTGCGTGATACCGGACTACCGCCCGAGAATCTGGTGCTAGAGCTGACAGAGACGGCGGTTATGCTCAATCCAGATGTCGCCATTAGCACGCTGGGCAAAATTAGCGCGGCCGGCGTCACGCTTTCGGTGGACGATTTCGGAACCGGTTATTCATCACTGAACTACCTGAAAAAACTTCCTATCGATAAACTTAAAATAGACAGATCCTTCGTCAAGGATATTGGCATCGATACCAATGGCGAAGCCATCGTCAAGGCGATACTGGCTCTAGCCCATAGCTTAAATCTGGAAGTAGTAGCGGAGGGGGTGGAAGAACAACATCATGTTGACTTTCTGCGAGAATATGGATGCGAGCAGTTGCAGGGTTACTTTTTTAGCAAACCGTTATGCGTCGAAGAGATCAGCGAGCTGTTACGCCAGGAAAAAGTGAAGTGGGATGGCGTGGCTGCCGACCCCGGAAAACCGCAGGCGGTGGAGAGCGAACATTTCAAATCACCCTTTCATTAAGGAAGCTCCGATTATTAGATCATTAGATCATTAGATTATGAAAATTGACGATCTTAGATCTTGGCACTCCGCACATTTCGAATTTTATGCCGTACATAGATCAAACTCGCAGATTTGCAACATATTTATTTTACTCCCTGCAAGCACAATTATTTAAAAGCAGTGCTATATTTTAATGCAATTGAGGTTCGATAGTTATTCAATGACGCAACTCTAGGGAAGCAGTAATGAGCAAAAAGGAACTCGCCAGGAAGTTGGCCGAAATGACCCGCAGCATGGAAGCAGCGCGCACTCAGCGTAATGCAAAAATAAATAAAATCTACCATCAGACCAATGCGGTCGGTTGGGAGGCACTCAAGCAAGTACTGAACTACGTCGAACCATCGTATGAAGAAAAGGACTTATAGTTCGCTGGCAAATGATTATAACCAGCACTAATTCAATGTAGTTCTGGTTATACGAAAACCATGCCTAACCAAACCGATGACCGCTGTGTTCCGGATATGTTACTTTGCGATTTGTCCATAACAAGAATTTATTACGGTCTGTCTTCGCCTTATCAGTTAGCTGTACGGCAATCAGCTACGGCGCGGCCCAATCTCGACCAGTCGAAAGTTGGTTGCCACGCTGGCATGCCGATGAGTTGAGGGCCGATCTCGATGCAATCATCGAACATGCCGCCTCGCGTGAGGCTTGCAAGAGAGTGCTCGAAGCCAAACTGAATGATAGCAATACATCGGACAATCTAAAATTCATCATTACCTGCGAGTCGGCGCGATACGGTACTGAGAACCTCGTCTACTGGCAGAGCGATGTCAGAAATAATTTCGAGGATGTGGCTTACGAATCAAAAATGACGGTGCCAATCGCCGGACTAACCGAAGACGTAAACGATATTACCGATCTTACCGCCGAGCAGCAGCTTACGATGATTGAGCTGTGCAAGACCAGCTTAGTTGGATATCTGAAGGAGTATCTGCCGGAACCAGGCAGCGAACGAATTCAATTAAAGCAACGCCACGCGAATCAGTATGCAATTTTCATCGACTATCAGCTAGGCGCCGGGAATTATGCAATCAGTTACACGGCAACCTGCCTGACCAATAAAAATTATGAGATGAAACTCAGCGTGTTCCCGCATTAGTCTGTGCGCTAGACCACAAACTCTTCTTCAAATATTTCTCGCTTATACGGCGGCATCGAGTCCAGAATCGTCTTGCCATAACGCCGGTTAACAATTCGCTCATCGAACAAGGTAATCTGACCACTATCATTCTCGCTGCGCAGTAACCTGCCGCTGGCTTGCACTAATCGAAAAGCTGCATCGGGCACAGCCAGTGTCATAAATGGATTCTTCCCCTGTTGCTCGATCCAATCAGACAGAGTCATCTCGATGGGATCATTGGGAACCGCGAAAGGAATCTTGGCGATTAGCACATGAGTACAATAGTCCCCGGGGAGGTCGACACCTTCGGCAAAACTGGAAAGACCAAAGATAATGCTGCCCTCGCCCCTATCCACGCGTTGACGATGGTACTTGAGCAATTGCGCCTTCTGGTAGTCATCCTGACACAAAATCAGATCACGCCAATCTGCCGGTAATCTCTGCAATACATCCAACATCTGGCGGCGACTGGAAAACAGCATTAGTGCGGCACAATTCTTCTGCAACAATTTTGGTAGTGCTTTTACGATCACGTCGG
>JADFOC010000140.1 GCA_022563075.1 Pseudomonadota bacterium | reverse complement strand
AATGCTGAAAGCCATAGATGGCGTAAAATATCAACCGGTAATTGAAAACCCGGTTGCCGACGTTGTGGTCAATGATCCTGATTATTGGCGATATATGGAAGCAGCCATGACCAAGGTTGTGCATAGACCTCACCAAAAAGAATGGAGAGATTACGGTACTGCATACGATGCCATTGCCTCCGTAGATAGAGACATGCCCTACAAGATGGCTGGGAAGTCTGGATCCGCACAGCTAGTAGGAATTAGCCAGGACATATTGCGTAGCACCGATATTATCGTTTCAGATCTCAACAAAGACCATGGTTTGTTTATCGCCTTTGCGCCTGCCGAAAACCTTCATATCGAACCGCAGATTGCAATCGCTGTTTTTATCGAAAACGGTGAGCATGGCAGTAGTGTTGCCGGTCCAATCGCGAAGCAAATTATTGACGCCTATCTGTTGGACATACTGCAAATCGATTTTGCGGCATTTGAGCCTAACGCCGATATCCTGGTCAGTCAGGTCAATGATTAATCAGGATTTCATTCGGCAGTCCGGTGGTTTGGATGCAGGCATGGCGAAATCCAAATTGATTTGGCGACTAATCCATACCGATCCAATCCTGCTGGCGGGCATCATCCTGCTTTGTGGTTTCGGTTTATTAGTGTTGTACAGCGCCAGTGACAGAAATGACGCCGTGGTGCAAAGACAGGCGCTTACAATGGTGGTGGGCATTGTGGCGATGTTCATCGTGGCGCAGTTCGATGTACACTTTTTTCGGCGCTGGGCCCCCTCAATGTTTGCGGCTGGCCTGGGTTTGCTCGGGCTGGTGTTGTGGATGGGGGTCGAAGAGGGGGGCGCACGCAGTTGGCTGGATCTACCGGGATTACCCAGTTTTCAGCCATCTGAATTAATGAAATTCGTCGTTCCGATGTTGCTTGCATGGTATCTTGCCAGCCGTCCACTACCGCCCGGATTCAAACATCTGTTCTGGTGTGGGGTCATGATCGCGGTTCCCGCGGGCCTGATATTTGTCCAAAACGACACCGGCACGGCCATCATGGTGGCTATGTCTGGCATCTTCGTGGTGCTACTGGCTGGTATCCGCTGGAAAATTGTCATTGTGGCGTTTCTGGCCTTGCTGCTGGCTTCCCCCGCCGCCTACATATTTCTGGCACAGGATCATCAGAAAGATCGCATCCTGGCTTACATTAATCCCTACAGCGATCCAACCGGCTACGGCTATAACATCATTCAGTCCCAGATCGCGATTGGATCGGGTGGCCTCTACGGCAAGGGCTATACGCAAGGTGCCCAGTCCCATCTGGATTTTATCCCGGAGAGCAACACCGATTTTATATTGGCGGTGTTAGCCGAAGAATTTGGCTTGTTAGGCGTACTATTTTTGATTGCGCTTTATCTGTTTGTATTAATGCGTAGTGGTTACATCACTTTTGCTGCCCCAGATATGTTCAGTCGGTTGTTGGCAGGCAGTATTACCTTGACGTTTTTTCTCTATGTGTTTGTCAATATGGGGATGGTGTCCGGACTCTTGCCAGTTATAGGCTTACCGCTGCCGCTAATCAGCCGTGGCGGCACCTCCATCGTGACCCTGTTCATTGGTTTCGGCTTGCTCATGTCCATCCACACCCGTGGTCGCCCGACATATTAGTTAAGTTTTTGATAAAACTGATGAAAGCTTACACACCGAGGCCCCTCGAGCCGATAAGCAGTGCGTTTTTCGCCATACAGATCTAAATCAGTGGCAGTCTGCATGTGGGCTAATCTGCATTCGGCTTAGTCCGTCGGTTAAAACAATTGTCGAATCGGACGTTAAGTATAGGGGGATTGTTAAGAAGTTCCCTAAATTCAATGGTTTATTCACCGGCTGCTGTTGTGCCGTTATCGTAAGTAAGGTGAAATGAAGCGATTATTTATCAAGGCTGCTATTTCAGGAGTTACTCTGATGCTGCTCGCCGCCTGTAGCAGTGCACCGGCGCCGTCAAGTACTAGTCGCTATAGCATTCAGCAGGACAGGGCGCCCGGTGGCACAATTAATCTTGCCTCAATTCCGGTGGTTGTACCGGAGCCCGTGTCTCGTACAATGGCCGGAAACAGGAGTCCGTACACCGTTTTAGGCAAGACCTATCGAGTACTGCCCACCGAGGATGGCTATAGTGAACGTGGGGTGGCTTCCTGGTACGGTGAAAAATTCCATGGGCATAAGACTTCCAATGGCGAGGTCTTCGATATGTACTTGGCTTCAGCCGCCCACAAATCGCTGCCGATTCCCAGTTTTTTGAGAGTGACGAATCTGGAGAATAATCGAAGTATTGTCGTTCGGGTTAATGACCGAGGCCCTTTTCACGGCGATCGCCTGGTTGACCTGTCGTACGCGGCCGCCTTGAAATTGGGGTATGCAGATCGCGGTACCACACGGGTGCAACTGGACAGTATCGTGGTATCCGGGATGCAATTGGATAGAACTGTTACGCCGCGCAGATCGTCTAATGAGGATTCTTTAACGATTGCTAGTCAACCAGATCGATTTCTGCAAGTTGGTGCCTTTGCGGAACTGAGTACGGCGCGAGAAGTTTCCGATCGATTGAGAGAACTGACCGATAGGCCGGTGTTTATTCGTTCGGTTAACGCTCAGGCCGGCGGAGTGTTACATCGAGTGCGAGTGGGTCCGGTAAACGATCCAGTTGAAATCCGGCAAATTACCCAAAGTGTAGTTGCTGCAAACTTGGGAAGTCCGTACACTGTTACCGAGTAGTTAGTCCACTTCGATCGTTTTCACTAATTGATTCGTCACCTCTCAGTTCGATACATACAACACAAATTAACACGGATTTCTTTATGTCACTATTTATGTCATTAGAGAACAGATTCAATTCTTATAAGTCACCGCAATCGAGTCGAATCTGTAAGATCATGCTGCTCTCATTTACATTTTTTTGGAGCAGCGCGTTACTCGCCGCCCCTGCGATTATTCCTCGTGCTCCAGACATTGCCGCCACCAGTTATATATTGATCGATGCCAGGACCGGGCACATCCTGGTCGAGGAAAACGCCGATGAAGCATTACCACCGGCGAGCTTAACCAAGATAATGACCGCCTATATCGCTATTGAAGAAATACTTAGCGGTAATCTGGCGCTTAGTGACGAAGTCCATATCAGCGAGAAAGCCTGGCGCATGGAAGGCTCCAAGATGTTCATTGGCGTTAACACCCTGGTTGGCGTAGAGGATTTACTGCGTGGCATTATCATACAGTCCGGCAACGACGCCAGTGTTGCCATCGCCGAACATATCGCCGGCAGTGAAGAGGCATTCGCGGACATGATGAATCAATACGGCGAAGTATTGGGAATGAAAGATAGCTTTTTCATGAATGCCAGTGGTCTCGATACCGAGCTGTATTACAACACCATGTCGGCCCGCGACCTCTCCATTCTGGCCAGAGCGACCATCACTCGGCACCAAGATTTTTATCCCATGTATGCGGAGCGGGAATTCACTTACAACGAAATCCGTCAAACAAATCGCAATAGATTGCTGTTCCGGGATCGCAATGTAGATGGTCTGAAAACAGGTTGGACCGATGCGGCAGGATTTTGCCTGGTTGCATCGGCGGAGCGTGATGGCATGCGTTTGATTTCTGTAGTGATGGGCACAGTAAGCGAAGACGCGAGAAATATTGAAACTCAGAAGCTTCTGACCTATGGGTTTCGCTATTTTGAAACCCATAAACTGTATGCTGCAAATCAGGTACTGACCAACGTGCAGGTTTGGTCGGGTGCGCAAAACACCCTCGATCTTGGAATAGAAGAAGAAGTCTACATAACCATACCCAGAGGTCAGGCCGAAGCCATGACAGCAACGGTTGATGTTGATGAGGTCATTCGGGCGCCATTAGATCATGGCGAAATCATGGGCGTCGTTACTGTGGTGTTGAACAACAACATCCTCTATCAAGGTGATGTAATTGCCATGCAGGCAGTCGCACAGGGCGGTATTCTAAAACGGTTTATCGATTGGCTATCGCTGGTATTCCGTAGTTTATTTTCTGGTTAAGTTGCCCTCTTATGCCAGTCGAATCAGATTCAAGCGAACCCGTAGCGCCAAAGATTGAATTCCCATGTCGGTACCCAATTAAAATTATTGGTAGAGCCACCGAAGGTTTTAAGGAAACTGTAGTTGCATCAGTAGAAAGGCATGTCGGTAAGATCGCTGCCGATCTGATCAGCGTTCGTTCCAGCAAGCAGCAAAATTATGTGTCGGTGAATGTGACTATTACCGCCACCGGTGAGGATCAGTTGCGCAGCATATTCACAGATCTTAAGGCAATCGATAGCGTTAAACTGGTGCTTTAGTGTGCTTTTGACCGACTACAAGTGGTTTCAAGCGCAGCCGTCCCCTCAGCTAAAGAGTAGTCTTCCCGGATTAATAGTGCGCAGGCTCGGCTTGCAAGAATACCTTCCCATTTGGGAAGCCATGCGTTATCTGGCTGAGAATGGAGATGCAGATCGTGATGATGAGATTTGGTTGCTTAGCCACAAACCTGTTTATACTCAGGGACAAGCGGGTAAAGAAGAACATATTCTTACTCCAGGAAATATTCCCGTTGTTCAAATCGATAGAGGGGGTCAGGTCACCTATCATGGGCCAGGCCAGCTTGTGACTTATCTATTGTTGAATGTAAAAAGGCGAAAGTTTGGGGTTCGCGCACTGGTAGATATGATTGAAAAGGCGATAATGGCTACACTAGTCGAATTTGGAATATCGGCGTCAACCAGGCCGAAAGCTCCCGGTGTCTATGTGAATGATGCTAAAATAGCGGCGCTGGGTTTGCGAATCAAAAATGGTTGGAGTTACCACGGACTGAGCCTCAACGTAAACATGGATTTGACGCCATTTGACAATATCAATCCATGTGGCTATGAAAATCTGGCAGTTACACAGGTAGCGGATCATGTGGCGGAGCAGGATTTTCTGTTGCAAAAAGTAAGCAGAATTATGAGTAATAAAATACTCTGTGAATTGGGATATTTGGAATACTACTAAAGAGATCCGAAGGGCATTAAATAGGATGGCAGAACGCAAACGTCGTAATGTATTGGTGGAAGGAGAAAAGCTGCGGGGTGCCGATAAGGTTCGGCGTATTCCTGTTAAGGTGATTCCTACTACCGAATTACTCGCGAAACCCGCCTGGATTCGGGTAAAAATACCTGCCTCTCCGAAAATAAATTTCATCAAACAAAAGCTGAGGCAACACGGTCTCGCTTCGGTCTGTGAGGAAGCGTCCTGCCCCAATCTAGGTGAATGCTTCAGTAACGGTACCGCCACCTTTATGATCATGGGTGATATTTGTACCAGACGCTGTCCGTTTTGTGCTGTAGCCGATGGTAAACCAAAGCCGCTCAACGAAAATGAACCCATTGAATTGGCCACTGCGATTCACGAGATGGAGTTGAACTATGTGGTAATCACATCGGTAGACAGAGACGATCTAAAGGACAGTGGGGCACAACACTTCGCCCGTTGTATCACTGAAACAAAGCGCTTGAATCCAGGGATTCAAGTGGAAGTGCTGGTTCCAGATTTTCGCGGACGCATGCAAATCGCGCTGGATATTCTGCAGACTACCCCGCCGGATGTGTTTAATCATAACCTGGAGACAGTGCCGAGGCTCTATCGACAGGCCAGGCCAGGGGCAGACTACCAATGGTCTTTGGATTTGTTGGCCGGCTACAAAGCGCGTCAACCTGATGTAATAACGAAGTCCGGATTGATGCTGGGACTGGGAGAGACCACGGCGGAGGTGAGAGACGTTCTGCAGGACCTAAAAGCTCATGGGGTTGATATGATCACACTGGGACAATACCTGCAACCTAGCAAGCATCATCTGAAGGTTGAGCGATTTGTGCATCCAACCGAGTTCGATGAATTACGGCTATTTGGTCAGGCCCTCGGCTTTAGACATGTGGCCAGCGGTCCATTAGTCAGGTCTTCCTATCACGCCGATCGGCAAGCCCATGGGGACGACGTTTCCTGAATCCGCCGCTACGCGTCGACTCGCGAGTCATGAATATAAGCTTACGCCAATTAGTCATCAGCATAGTTGCACTATGTATTGCTCTGGCTACGGTCGTCTATATTGCACAAAATGCCGCCAGCATAGGCGATCAGCCGCTTTTTATTCGTGCTTTGATATTGAGCACTGCCGTTACCGCCGTGCTGGTGGCGATCTACCCTTTCAGTCCCCTATTTTCTGGCAGGCCTGGGCGCTATGGATTGGTCGTTGGTTTACCAGCGCTACTTCCCGGACTGGTTTATTACCTGTATCTATTGCCTGCTCAGGCCGGCGAGGGGGTGACGGCCCGGCAGATTCAGAGTCAGCTAATTACCGACAGCTCCAGCAGTGGCTTCATTGAAGTCGGATTCAGCTATCCCATTTTTACGCCAACAATTACCGTCACCAATCATGAATTATTCACGCGGCAGGTGAATATATTCCTGCGCATGGTTGATGTGAATAGTGAGAGTGCGCTGTTCCGGGCGGTTCGCTCGCGCATACCTGGTTCGGCCTTGAGTGTTGAGGCAACGGTGCGGGGAATGTTGAGCGAAAATACCGACTATCTATTTATCCCGCTGGAGATTCCGCCTAGCGGCAGCATCAGCGGCAGAGTCGCCTTCATCATCAGCAATCTGGAGGATGACACCAGCTTCACCGAGGCACTTAGGAACGCAGATCAGGCGCAATTTGAATTGCGTGACCCAACCACGGGTGAATTGCTGTATGAATTTCCATTAACCCGCATCTGAAACAGCATCCCGTAATCCAGTCTCCGGTAATTTTGTTGAAAACCCGATAACGCTCGTTTAATCTGTCTAGCTTGCCAATCAACTATACTAATACTATTGGGTAAACATTATGGGACAGCTAAATCGGTTGCTAAGAATTATCAATTTGTTCGGCGCTGCCATGGGGGTGGTATTTGCGGTCGTCGTTGCTTTTTCAGTCTCGGCTCAGGAGCAAGA
>JADFOC010000139.1 GCA_022563075.1 Pseudomonadota bacterium | reverse complement strand
ATGCATTCCTTCAACATCATAAGATCTAGATACACAATCAGAAATATTCCATCCACCCTTGATAACCCAGTTGTATGATGGAATATAATTGCGAACGAGGCTCAAGATCATCATTACAACATGCTCGGACACGCTGATACTGTTGCAATAAGTAACCTCAGTTACGGTAATATCGTTATCGATTGCTGCTTGTAGATCTACATGGTCTGAACCGATACCTGCGGTAATCGCCATTTTTAACTTTGGCGATTTAGCAATCCTTTCTGCAGTTATGTAGGCGGGCCAAAATGGCTGTGAAATAACAACATCAGCATCAACAAGTTCTTTCTCTAATACAGAATCTGAACCATCTTTATCCGATGTAACCACAAATGTATGGCCGCGGTCTTCTACGAACTTGCGCAGACCAAGCTCTCCAGAAACACAGCCAAGGAGATCACCAGGACGAAAATCTATTGCGTTTGGTGATGGCATTGTTTGCCCATCAGCATAATTGGGAAGCTCGGGAATATCGGGACGGGCGTATTCTGGTGGATATCCATCTATAGGATCATCATATAAAACGCACACAACTTTTAGTTTTTCTTTACTCATTTATACACCTATAGGTAGTTGTAGGGTTCATAATACGTGCTACACGGCGCCTAGGAAAATTCCTGTAGTTGACTCCCCCTCCATTCGAGCTTCCCCCCTGCGGACGAGGATGCTGACGACATCGTCACAGTAGAGAGTATCAGGGTGCAAGGTATGAGTGAAGAAAAGTATTCAGTTAGACCAAGCAAGCGTGAACTACGCACAGCGGTCAATTCAGCGAAGCCGGATTTATCCAGCGACCCGGGATCGAATGAGTACGAGGATGGGATTGGAAAGCAGTCTTGCTGCGAATTGTCGCAGACGAGCCGGTTACCGCTACCCTGTTTTGAATGCACAAGACATGGGTTTTAGGAGACGGATCACGTCGTAACACGACCTTTGAGGAATTCATTCATAACAATTGATAAACGTGGTTTGTTTCCAGAAGTCCAGGCTGCAATTGACATCGGCAAATGCAGGCTAACCCTAAACGCAGGACATCACCTACTCTATGGCCTCAAATCCAGCGCCGGTAATGGGCGTGTTGCTTGAGTTGCTAATGGGTTAACCGTGTCTGGGTTCTTTGTGTTATTGATCGAGACCGAACACTTCCATCCGTTCGCTACTGGCAATAGCCACCGAGGTACCATCCACCGTTATAAAAGAGCGATCCTGTAGTTGATATTTATAGACCTGATAACTGGTCGGTGTTACTTGGTCATCTCGATGTAAGGTAACGGTTAAGATGGTGTGGTCATCTTGCCAGCGGAAATAGTACATGGCGCCTCCCAGGCCTAGCATAAGTACCAGGAACATATAGGCGGCCAGGCGCAAGTCCGCTGCAAGATTGTCGTGGGATGCTGGGTTCTGGACAGCTTCACTTGGCTGCACTTGTTTGGTTTCAGTAGCGGCCGCCGCGGCAAGATTTCGTTGACGAATGAAAAAGAAGGCAATGACGATAACCGCTGCGGTAAGTAGGATTTTTCCCAGCATGGACGCGCTACCAGCAATTTTCTGATTAGAATGAGGTTGCTGCAGATAATAGCAGCGGCTTCGGGTACTTGCCTAGACTCACGAGCCGCCGATTGAGGCATGATCGAGGCAATGCGATAATCGCGCAGTATATTATTGACCATGCATGGACTGCAAAAACCACGCCGCTACCAGTGCCTGCGGCTACAGAACATTCCGGTAAATTTATCCGCTAATTGCCGGTCTGTTGACCAATTGACGGAATCAAAACCACTTTGCGCAAACCGATTACAGTAAATCAGCCCTATGTGCCACCGGGAATGCCGCCTCTGGATCTGAGCGGTCGAATAACCTCATTCTTCGAATTTTGGCCGATGTGGGTGCTCTATATTCCGGTGGTACTGCAATGGGCGCTGCTTTCTCTACGCTACCGCAGCCTTAGTCTGCCCCTCATCGCCAACCCGGCTATTCCCTTATCGGGCATGGTGGGCGTGGCAAAATCTGCGGTATTCGAAGTGGCCGGAGCTAAGGCGCGGCGCTGGATTCTGCCCTGGCAATTGTACCAAGTCACCGATGCCGAAGTGGAGCAACAATGCCTGGTGGTTAAACGGCAGTTACGCGAGGCTGGATTGGGGTTTCCAATCGTGGCTAAACCCGATATCGGATGTCGCGGCGCGGGCGTGAAACTTCTACAGGACGAAGTAGAATTAGTCGGATATATATCGAGTTTTCCTGTGGGTGGTTGCATTCAGTTCCAACAATTGAGCGAGTGGGATGCCGAGGCCGGGGTATTCTATGTGCGCTACCCGGATGAGCCTCGGGGTAAAGTGACTTCGCTAACGTTGAAATACACGCCCTATGTAGTGGGAGACGGAGAACGAACTCTTGGTGAACTCATTGCTGCAGACCCTCGTGCCGGGAAGCTGCTGCATTTGTATCGGAGTCGACACGCCGCTAACTGGGATAGAGTAATCCCAGCAGCCGAACCTTTTCGCCTGGTATTTTCGGCAAGTCACTGCCGCGGCGCTATATTTAGAGAAGCGAACGACCTCATCAACCCAAAATTGTCACAATCTCTCGACAAGATCTTTGATGATATACCGGATTTTTATTATGGTCGCCTGGATCTAAAGTTTAAGGACGTGGCCAGCCTGCAACAGGGAAGTGACTTTGTCATTATCGAAATAAATGGTGCCAGTTCTGAATCTATTAATATATGGGACCGCAACGCCGGATTCTGGGAAGCGATAAAGACCCTGTTGCAGCAATATAGTACCCTGTTTAGACTTGGCCACGAAAACAGAAAACGTGGTCATAAAACGCCGGGACTTTTGGCGTTGATTAAAGCCTGGCGTTACGAGACTAAACTGGTCAAACAATATCCACACGATGACTAATCCTTGCACCCTTCCCTTCAAGCCGCGAATAGTCTCCGCAGTACTGGAAAAGGTGCTAGGACTGGATCGGCTCGGTCGGATCTACGAGGCCCGTCCACTTAACACCACGCCTCAGGAATTCCTTAAATATACACTCGATGCATTGGGGGTCAGCATTCGATTGGAAAATGCAGGCAATCTCGATCTTATTCCGCGCAGCGGACCATTGTTGATTGTCGCGAATCACCCCTTGGGTGGGTTGGAAGGGGTCGCCATTGCAAAAGTCATCGCCGATGTGCGACCGGATTTGAAGGTGTTAACCAACCAGCTGCTACGGCGTATACCTGAACTGGCAGAATTGTTTATCGGGGTTGACGTACTGTCCAGTAATGCGGCGTCAGGCAATGTCGGCGGTATCAAACAGGTTCACAAACACTTGAAGAATGAAGGTGCCGTGCTAATATTTCCAGCCGGCATGGTGTCTGTGTACCAGCACAGCCAACGCAGGATACTGGATAGGCCGTGGAGTCGCATCGTCGGTCAGCTGATAAAACGTTATCAGTGTACTTGTCTGCCGGTCTATGTAGGTGGTCGCAACAGCAGTTATTTCTATGCCGCCGGGGTGCTGCATCCACGGCTAAGAACGGCTTTATTACCCCGTCAACTCGCCAATAAGCAAGGCTTTACCCTGCAGCTAACACTGGGTCGACCGGTACCCGCATCGGAACTTCGGTTGTTGCGGAGTCCAAAAGCTGTTACCGAGTATCTGCGCGTCAGTACCGACGCACTGGCGCAAGCGGCCGTTCAACAGATGCTGCCAAGGCAAGTAGATATCGAAAAGCTGGGGGCGGCGATGTCCAGTGACAGCTTGCAGCAGGCGATCGACAATTTAGTGCAATACCGCTTGATCGAGCACGCAGAATTCGATGTCTACTGCGCACCATTCGATAGCCTGGGGGCGATAATGGAGCAGATTGCCATAGCCCGCGAAATTACCTTTCGCTCCGTCGGTGAAGGCACTGGCCTGTCTAAAGACTCGGATCAATTTGACCCGCATTACCTGCATTTATTTCTCTGGGATAAGGCCGCACATCGCATTGCCGGTGCTTATCGAGTATGTCTGGTAGACGAGATTGTCGCCAAATACGGCGTTAAAGGCCTCTATAGTCGATCACTCTATAAATATGATGAGACATTCATCAATAAACTGGGTTCCGCTATCGAGATGGGTAGATCATTTATCCATCCTGATTATCAGCGTCGGCCGGTTTCGCTCAATCTGCTGTGGCGAGGTATAGGTGCCATACTGGTACAAAAACCCAGGTATCACACATTATTCGGTTCGGTCAGTATTTCGAGGGAGTACAGCGACCTGGCGCGAGCTTTGATTGCCGATACATTGTTAACCAACTTTAAGGCGAGTGGATTCGCGCAATTAGTACAGCCCATCACCCCGCACAAAATCAAAAATCGTGTTTGGACCAATGAGATGCTGGCTGATCTGGCCAATATCAAAATGTTAAGTAAATTAATTGGTCGTTGTGATCCCGGCAAGGGAGTGCCAGTCTTATTGCGACACTATCTTTCAGTAAACGGAAAATTAGTGTGTTTTAATATCCATTCCGATTTCAATGACTCATTGGAAGGGTTGATAATCGTCGATGCAAGGCAGACCGATGCTAAGACACTCAGTCGCTTTCTCGGCGCCGAGGGTTATGCACAGTTCATCTCCTTCCATAAATTGCAAGCTTCTGCTTAACTCTATCAAGTGTCTACTCGTTACTATTCCAGCCATGAATAAATTGGTCGCAATGTTACAGATCCTTGGGGCCGTGGCCCTTGTCATAATCGCCATAGCTACGACAGACAATCTGGTTCGTATCGCATTGCGCCCGGAGACAATTTCGGTAGTCAATACGATGATAGGACAGGGTGTGCTGATAATTTGTGCTCTGGCGATGGCCCGTATTCTGCTGCTGAAAGGGATCAAGATCCTGCGGGCAAGTCGCGATTCCAGCTAGATAGTAGTCATCTCTGGCCGCATCTTTCGGGGCTTGGAGTCGCTGCAAGCGGCAATCGATTAAGTGCAGGAATTCTGCACAGCCTTTGGAGAAAGGAGTATAATCCTGCGCTTTTACCGACTGGTCACCCCGTCTGATGATCATTATCAAAGAGTTAAATCGCTTTTCGCAGATAGAGCAAAGCTGCGTTGCGACCATTGGTAAATTTGACGGCGTGCATCTGGGTCATCAACTAATCCTGGACCAACTCAAGCAACGAGCGGAACAATTAAAATTGCCTTCGGTGGTAATTTTGATGGAGCCACATCCTGAAGAATTTTTTGCGGGCGTCGGAGCAAGTTGTCCGGCTCGGTTGACGATATTGCAGGAGAAACTGGAACTATTGGAAAGCTTCGGCATTGATTATGTGCTTCAGCTTACCTTTGATAAGGCTCTGAGCGAGCTCAGTGCAGAAGATTATATTAAGGATATGCTGGTTGATGGGCTTGGTATTGCTAGTTTTATAGTTGGCTCTGATTTTCGATTTGGTTATAAACGACAAGGCAACTATAAATTGTTGCAGGCCAAGGGTCAGGAATTGGGTTTCGAGGTAATAGAAACAGCCGTCTACGAACGCAACGGGCAACGTATCAGCAGCACCTTCATTCGCGAACAGCTGGCACAAGGGAATTTTGCACTAGTCGAACAATTACTGGGAAGGCCTTACTCGATTACAGGTGTGGTAGTAAAAGGGCGGCAATTAGGTGCCGACCTCGGGTTTCCAACTTGCAATATCAATCCACAACGGCAGAAGATTCCATTACACGGCGTCTATGCGTGCGAAGTAAGACTGAATGATTGTTTCAAACAGGCGGCAGTCAATATCGGCTATCGGCCCACCATTAGCGAGGACGGTGACGCCTTGCTCGAGGCCCATATCCTGGATTTTGACAAAGACTTATATGGCAAGAGTATCGAAATTATTTTCAGGCACAAGATCAGAGAAGAAATTAAATTTGACAGTCTCGATGCCTTGAAGCAGCAAATAGAGTCTGATGTGAAACAAGTAAGAGAACTGTTCAGCGGCACGGCAAATGAGTAACTCGACAACGACTGGTTTTTTGGTGCAGGCTTCGGCGCTGCAAATGCACCTTGCAGCTAAACGCGGGCAGATACACGGCACCCGAAAACTAATCTTTGTGGAGGTGCTTTGGAAACTAAAAGCTATAACCGAACATGCGTAGTTTCAGGGAATTAATTTCTAGATAGATGAGTGATTACAAAGACACATTAAACCTGCCGTATACTGAATTTCCGATGAAAGCCAACCTGGCTCAGCGGGAACCAGCGATGCTGGAAAGGTGGCAGCGATTAGATCTCTATCGCAAAATCTGCGAGAAGAATGCCGGCAAGCCAAAATTTATCCTGCATGATGGGCCTCCCTATGCGAACGGAGATCTGCATCTGGGTCATGCCATTAACAAGACGCTGAAAGATATCATTGTGAAGGCTAAGCAGATGAGTGGCTTCGATGCCCCCTACATCCCTGGATGGGATTGTCACGGTCTGCCAATTGAACACAACGTAGAGAAGAAAAAAGGCAAGGCCGGACAAAAGATCAGCCATGCAGAATTCCGTCAGGCCTGTCGTGACTACGCGATACAGCAAGTAGAGAATCAGAAACAGGGATTCATCCGCCTGGGTGTACTGGGTGATTGGGAAAACCCGTACCTGACGATGAATTTTGAAACCGAAGCCAACATAGTACGCGCTCTGGGTAAAATTGTTGGCAATGGTCACTTGGTGAAAGGCTATAAGCCAGTCTATTGGAGTGTGGTTGGCGCTTCCGCTTTGGCTGAAGCCGAAGTTGAATATCTAGACAAAACTTCATTCGCCATCGATGTTCGTTTTCCAGTGGACGATGCGGCGGCATTTCGCACTGCCTTCGATGCGAATTCACTAGCAAAGACAAGTAGTCCGCTATCGGTAGTTATATGGACTACTACTCCTTGGACTCTGCCAGCGAATCAAGCGGTCTGTGTGCATGCAGAACTGGATTATGCCTTGGTTAATTGTGACTTGGGTAAAGGCAGCGAGCAGATATTATTAGCCAAAG
>JADFOC010000138.1 GCA_022563075.1 Pseudomonadota bacterium | reverse complement strand
GGTAATGTGCAGGGAGCGATCAATAATTCGGGAAATATATTCGAGGGTTCCCGTCGCCGTGAGTATCCCATGAGACCTCTGCGTGCCTCTCCCTTCACCGATCTCATGAGTGACGCAGCTCGCCATCTCGCCTGGAATCCGTTCCAGGGTCCGGCGGCGATCACCAGTGAAGTCTATGACGGTCGCCCACCGTGTCAGTATCACGGCTTCTGCAATACAGGTGGTTGTCATGTACTGGCGAAAAGCTCGACAGCGGTCACTTCGATTCCGAAGGCGGTGGACACCGGTAATCTGGATGTCGTGACCTTCGCCCGTGCGACTAATATTGTCACCGATAATGATGGCAAGGTAACCGGGGTTGATTATGTTAAGGGCAATCAGACTTTCTTCCAGCCTGCCGACGCGGTGTTGGTAGCCAGTTATGCCTACGAGAATGTACGACTGTTACTGTTATCAAAATCACGCGCCTTTCCCGATGGCTTATCGAATAACGCTGGTCAGGTTGGCAGACATTACTTTAGTCACCACCAGGGCTCGCCGGTACTCGCCCTGTTTCCGCGAGACTTGCATAATTGGTACGGTTTGCCTGCTCAGGGTGTGGCCATCGATGAATGGGCAGATGACAACTTTGATCACGCCGATCTGGATTTTATCGGTGGCGCTAATCTTTGGGTGCACACGGATCGTAAGCCAATGAGTGCAGCGAAGATGAGTACCTTTGGCCAGGTGCAAAACTGGGGCTCGGATTGGAAAGCCTTCGTGATGAAGAATGCTGACCGCAGCAACACCGCCTATATACAAAAAACCACGCTGCCCTACGAGAATAACTACCTGGATCTGGATCCGGTGGTCAAAGATCCAATGGGATTTCCAGTGACGCGGATTACTGCTCGTTACGGTGACAATGAAAAACGCATCGCCGCCTTCGCTCAGGACAAGATGGAGCAATGGTATTTAGCGGCTGGTGCGATCGAGGTAATCAAGACTGGGTTGGGGAATACCATGGGTGCCACCACCCACGCTTACGGTGGCACTCGTATGGGTGATAACCGTGAAACCAATGTACTCGATGCTTGGGGTTTCTCTCACGAAGCGCCTAATCTGGGGATACTTGGCGGCTCTGTCATGGGAACCAGTGGCGCACGCAATCCAACCCTTACGGTGCAGGCACTCTCCTGGAGAACGGCGGAATATCTAGCCAACAACTGGCGTACAGTAGTTGGCTAACCTGGATATTTCACCGGTGCGCCCGAAAATTCGAGCTAACCCCTCAGCAAAACCAGTACTGCTACGGTGGCGCGCACAGAAGTGTTCGGCGAGGGAGCTCGAATAAGCAGAAAATGCCGCTTCCCGACGACTTTCCGTTCGTCGGTTCGGCGGTGTTGTCCTTATTCAAAGGCGCCTTAATAGTCTTAATCTTGCTGATGCCCATCCGCTAGTGAATTCCAACCCGCGCAGAGAAGTTGACTTCTACGGCGGCCAAACAGGTTCAGTTATTATTCATGTCTGGTAAAGAACCCAACACAGAGCAAATACCCACCCCGATACAATCTCGGCAACAGGATGCGGTGTTGTATTCGTTGTTGCAACAACTGAATGAATCACAGTGGTGGTCATCTAAACAACTTGTTAGGGGTCAGTTGCATCAGTTAAGGAGGGTAGTCGCCTATTCGATCTTATATTCTCCGTTTTACCGAGAACGATTTCGAAACTTGGACGTAAATCGCCTGGAGCTCGAAAATTTTAGGATGCTACCTATTCTCACTCGAAGGGATTTGCAGGAATACAACGACACCATCGATTGCAGCCAGCTACCGGAAAATCATGGTAAGACTAGTGAAATAATGACTTCGGGTTCAACCGCCACACCGGTTAAGGTGCGTGGCACGGGGCTGACGTCGATGCTATGGAACGCCATCAATATGCGAGAACAGCTATGGCACCAGCGTGACCACAGCAGGATTATGGCAGCGATTCGTTGGCACTCTGACCCGATCGGATTGGCACCGGCGGGAATCGAATTTGAAGACTGGGGAATGCCGATCAATCAATTCTATAAGACAGGTTTGGGTTTCTATTTGAACAGTAGTGCAGACATTGCCGACCAACTGAGATGGCTTCAGAAAATCAAACCTGCTTATCTGATGTCACATCCATCGAACCTGATGGCATTATTACGCGAGGCCCAGCGGCAGGCTATCAAGTTCCCGGAGTTGAGAGAGGTCCGAACCGTGGGAGAAACCGTAACGGATGAATTGAGACAACTGGCTCAAGTTGAATTTAATGCACATCTGGTTGACTTCTATAGCACTCAGGAGGTGGGCTATATTGCTATTCAATGTCCTCTGAATGAGCACTACCACATTCAGTCGGAGAGTGTGTTGGTGGAAGTTGTAAGAGAAGACGGCTCGGCCTGCGAATCGAATGAGGTAGGCAAGATCCTGGTGACCAGTTTGAGAAATTATGCGACACCGCTTATTCGATATGACATTGGTGACTATGGCGAGATGGGAGAAGCGTGCAGTTGTGGACGCAGCTTGCCGGTACTGCGTCGAATCCACGGACGTGTCAGGAACATGCTGCAGCTACCCGATGGTAATAAGCGTTGGCCGAATTTTGGTTTCGCTAAATTCATGGAAATTGCGCCACTTCGGCAGTTTCAGGTGGTGCAAAGACGATTGGATCTGATCGAATTGAAACTGGTAGTGGACGAAAAATTATCAGCCGAGCAAGAGGCAGGTATAAAGCAGGTTTTAATAACGCGTCTCGGCCATCCTTTTGCGGTGGAAATTACTTATCATGAGGTTATTGCGCGCACTGCAGGTGGCAAGTATGAAGATTTCGTCTCGATGATTAGCGTCAATTAAGCCCCTGCCAGTCGATCTAAGCCGTAATCGCCACGCTCCCCACTTGCATAGTGATTGTAATGCTAATCGACGCCATCGGGTTTGGTCTCATGCTACCGGTGATGCCACAGTTAATTATTGGCTCACTTCAGTCAGCCTCTCCGGAGCTTCCAGAATCGCTGGCTACCGGAGTTGTCGGGATTGGTGACGCCGGCGATGCAATCCAGCATGACCAACCAGATACCGGTGAACGCCCAGGGTGAATTGCAAGGCGCTTTAAGCAGTCTCAACAGCATAATAGTCATTATTGGGCCAGTTATCATGACATAGCCGTTGGCAAAATTTACGGCTGAAGCTAACGCCATCTAATTTTCCGGGATCTCCTTCTTCATAGCGGGGATGCTAAAGCTGTCGGTCTCCTGATTTTTAACCCGGTTGATCAGAGACTCCTTAGAAGTCGCCAGTTAGTACCGCTGAGCAAGTGATGAATGCCACGCTCGTGTTTAGGGATTAGTGATGTAGCGTGAAAATTTTGCTGCATCTATTTTCTGCGAATCGCCAAAGATAAATTCTCGATAGCGTTCATCACCATCCAGATAAAGCTTCAGCCAGGCAATACCGTAGCGGCTAACCGTACCCAGGTCGGGACCATTTGAGTTGGCCAGAAAATGATTGCCACCTTCGATTTCCATATAGACACTGGGGGTCGACGAGGGGATGCTCTGATAGTGAGGCCAAGCATGTGCGTCTACAGCGGCGATTGAATCGTTGGAACCGGCAATCACCAGAGTAGGTACCGCGATCTGATCGAAGACACCGTCAGGCTGCCAGGGCGTAAACGGGATCGCGGCCTGGATTTCGTCACTGTGGTTATTGGCGGCAATCAAGGTACCACCGCCGCCCATCGAATGGCCCATGATAGCCATCTTGTTAACATCGATGCGGCCGTTTAGTGGACTCGCCGATCGGCTGTTCTCTGCCTTTAACAATCTTACTGCGGCAATCAGGGCATCGCCTCGCAGAGAGGGGGACTCCCTCACTTCATTGGTATTGAGCACCAATACCGCATAGCCGTGTGAGGCGAGTCTGGGGCCCCACCAGTTGATGTGCCTCTGCGATTCGGTGAAACCCGGCGCAATAGCAACGCCGCCAATCGCAGCTTCGGTAGCCAGCGGATAATAAATGGTGGCATCGCCGAATTCGGTGACCTCCGGAAAAGACGAATAGGCACGAATTTCATAGGGTCCATCTACCGCCAAGGCCGCAAAGTTAATGGTCTCCTCAGCCGCCGCTACGCCACTGCTGTCGGTGTAAGCGGAAGTCAGCAAGACCAGGATGACGAGCAAAGAAATTCTGAGTGATTTAGCTGGCATTGTCTTGCCCTCGCACAATTAAATGAAGGCGCAGGTTAGTGTAGTAAGCAAAATACTGCAACGACCAATCATGGATATTTGAGAGGTAATTGACTGGCTGATTGCTACCTTCAAGCCGCCATCGATAATGCTTTCCAGCCTAGCTAATTCGGTGCTATTGGCTTGACACACTCTAAGTTAAGATGGTTGAATCGTGGCTCCTCATAGGGGAGCAAAACTAATTAAAGCAATAAAGGTAGAACTATGAAGATTCAGTGGCTGCTGCTCGCAATTCCAGTACTCTTGATCGGTTGTTCGCCCAGCGAAACAACCGAGAGCCAATCATCACAAGTTGTCGAGGCCGCAGAAGCAGCCGGCAGCGATATTCCTCGAGGACCCAATGGCAAGCCGGATTTGAATGGTATCTGGCAGGTGCTGATGAATGCCAATGATAATCTTGAAGCGGCCCCACCGAAGGCAGCCAATCATCTGGTACCGGGTGATTTCGTGCCGGTTCCCGGTCCTGAAGTTGTGGCCTTAGGTGCCGTTGGCGCCGTGCCTGCAAGTTTCGGTGTGGTAGAAGGGGGAACCATTCCCTATAAACCAGAGGCGTTGGCTAAACGTGACGAGAATCGCACCAACTACTTAACCAGCGACCCGGAAATCAAGTGCTACATGCCCGGCGTACCCAGAGCTACCTATGTACCTCATCCGTTCCAGATTTTTCAGAGTGAAAGCGCCTTCTTCATCGCTTACTCATTCGCCGGCGCGGTGCGGAACGTATTCCTGGAAGATCCGGGTGAAGCGCCGCTGGATTCCTGGATGGGTCAGTCCTGGGGTTACTGGGAAGGCGATACCTGGGTAGTGGAAGTCAGTGGCCTGAATGATAGTACCTGGTTCGATCGTGCAGGCAACTACCATACCTGGAAATTGAAAGTGACCGAGCGCTACGACATGGTCAGTGAAAATGTCATCCGGTACACGGCGACGATGGAAGATCCGGATATCTTCGAACGACCCTGGACCATCAAGATGCCTCTGTATCGTCGCCTCGAAGAAAACTTCGAGTTGCCACAGTTTAAGTGCGTAGAATTTGTCGAAGAACTCATGTACGGCAAATACCGTAAGGGTAGAGAGTCAGAACTGGGTTTCTAAGCGATATTAAGTGAAAAAACGCTCGTTTTAGCGCATTCTGCTTGGAATTATGGCGAGCCATTGTATAAAATAGAGATTATCTGAGCGCTTAACCGATTTATGTGGTGTCTTGAGCATCCAAGGTCCGGTTCCTTCAGAGAATGCTCAAGGTATTTCAAGTTAAAAATAGGGTGAACTATATGAAAATTAAGTTATTAGCATTAGCAGCTATTACCGCTATTGGGGTTATCGCAATTAAGCCACCAGCGATTGCGCACCATGCGTTCTCGGCTGAATTTGATGCGAATCTGCCGGTTCGCTTGGGTGGTCCAATCACCCGTGTCGAGTGGATCAATCCTCATACCTGGATTCATCTAGATAACACCGATACCGAGTCCACCCGAGATCCAGGCCCCTGGATGGTCGAAGGAGGTACACCTAATACGCTGCTGCGTCGCGGTATTAACCGTAACACACTGGTAATAGGCACCGATATTGTGGTGACTGGCTACCAGAGCAAAGACCGACTGTGTGAACCGACCTGCCGTGCCAATGGCCGTGACATTACCTTCCCCGATGGGCGTAAGTTGTTCATGGGCTCATCAGGTACTGGTGCTCCCCGTGATGGTACCGATGCCACTGAACCCGATAATAACTAAGCTGTAGCTTTATATACAAAAAACCCGACCACTGGCAGTGGTCGGGTTTTTTGTGTCCGTGTTTCACCGGGGTAGTGGTGGAACTATTCGGCGACAGGATCTATGGTTCTTTCGAAACTGTCTCCATCGCGAAAAACTGTAGAGTTCACATAGAACCCGGCGCTGTGTAATTTAACGGTAATTGTTTCCAAGCTCCGGTTTTCCCAAAACCAACCATGAATGCCGGTGAACGGCGCAAGGAATGAGCCCATGCGGCGATCGGCATTGCCCTGCTCAAAACTCTCCGCAAATTCTCCACCCAGCCCGGCAGGTTCCGCGTGCATATCGAAATAGAGTTCACCGTCGGCTATCCAGCTGAATACCATCGGCGCGCCGAGATCCATCAGGTATTTGTACTCCACCGACTGAAATGGACCCAGCACGAATTCAACCGAGTCAACGCGGTGAATTTCTGCATATTCGGCAAACGGATTTTCTGCCTGCGATAAAGCCGTTAAGCCTAGCAATTCCCCTGTACCCAAAGGATCTCTGCCGAATTCTGCTGGCAGGATCGCAGTAAAGAGCACCACCATGGCCACGGCGAAAGCGATGACAGAGGCAATAATTATATTTTTGGGCGAAGGCGCATAGTCTGTATCAGGTTCGGCCACGATCTAACTCCGAGGTTAATAAGGGGTTTGTAGAAAGAAAGCACTCATTTGAATTCCGGCGAGAATAAATCCACCGGTCATCAGTGCGGTATTGGTGACGAAAGCATGTCTGAGGAAACTGGCGCTGCTGCGCCAGACGCTGAGTAGGATAAACACCGCCGACAGGGCTAGGACCTGACCGATTTCAACGCCAACGTTGAAACTGATGATGTTGGTAACCAGACCATTATCAGACAGATTAAATTCTTGCAGTTTGGTCGCTAATCCCAGGCCATGAAAGAGACCGAACACGAAAACCGCAATCTTGGTGTTGGGTTCGAAACCCAATAGCCGTTTAAAGCCATCGATGTTTTCGAAGGCCTTGTAGACGATGGATAAGCCGATGATGGCGTCGATG
>JADFOC010000137.1 GCA_022563075.1 Pseudomonadota bacterium | reverse complement strand
ATCGACCAGCGAGACACTGGGCCAGGTCTACGATAAAATCGCCAGCGCCTGAGCGCAACAGAAAGGAGCCAAAAATGATAAACATGAAGACGAAGGTCGAAGAGATGTTCGCGGTCAGTCCAAACATGCCTTCGCTGGTGAAGAAACTTCGATATAACACCGTCTCCAGACTTAAGCCCGGAAACGCAAAGACACCGTTAATATATCTACCGAGAAACAGGATATAGGAGAGACTGACAATAATCAGTATTGGCATGATCCAGCCGGTAGTCCGCCTGGTAAACTCGATTGCCAGTCCGATGGCAATAAGCGAGAACACATAATCGCTGAGTATGTACTCTGTTTCACGGGCATACAGTGCATTTTCAAACAGGATTAAATAGGCCGCGGTTAGAATGGCGGTAACCGCCAGGGCAACATTAACCCAATAGCCGATTGATTTTCGGGTCAGTTCATCAGATTCGTTCGCCATGAAAGCGCAGATGGCACAGAAGCCGCCAAAGTGAATAGCCGAAAGCCATAATTCCGAGATGCTGGCAAAGACGTTGCAATAAATATGGAATAGCGCAAAGAAGAATGCGGCCCACCTCAAGTACATGGATTTCATAGTCTCGTCGTTAAACTCCTGCTGCCTGATTTAATTCTTCGGTTGGTTCTTCGAGAATGAGCCTCGCGGGTATTTCCAAGCCGACTTCACGGTAATATCGAATTGCACCGGAGTGTAGTGGTGCGCCGAGCCCATCGATTGCAATCTCCAATCGCATGTCCTTAGTAGCTCCGTGAATATCTTGCAATGTCGCCAAGTTTTCCCATATAACTTTTGTGATGTTATAAACAACTTCTTCGGGAATGTCTGCGCGGGTGACCAGAACATTCGGTGAAGCGACCGTGCGTATCAATTCGGTTTGATTAGGATAAGTGCCCGGAGGGAATTCATACCAATCCCAAAGCGGATATTTAGCATTGATTTTGTCCAGTGCTTCCTGGGTCCAACTTAATATTGTCAATCGATCACCCAACAGCGCATAAGCCTGGGTTATCGAGCTAACCGGTGCGCCTCCAGGAATGTTCATGCCTACAATATTGCCATCTTGAATGGCGCTGGTGGTGGGTCCGTAGCCCATATAGCCGAGAGTGAATTTTTCTTCGTAATCGATGCCTAGCGTTTCAAGAATAAATCGCCCGGTTTGTTCGGCACCCGAGTTTCTTGCTCCCAATACATAGCGCTCTCCATCCAGATTATCCAGATCCATGATCTCACCGGTAACAGCGAGTTCACTGAGCAGCACAAAATGCTCTACGTTCTGCCACAAGGCGCTGACGCTGCGCATATGGGTCTGAGGACTGCTTATCGGGCCTTCACCATTCCAGGACCAGGCACCAAACGGACCTTGCAAGATTGCAAATTGAGCCTGGTTGTCCCGTAACAGCTTCACGTTTTCCAATGATCCCGCAGAGCTTATCGCCGTCAGCGAAATGCCGTGGGATTCAAACAACTGAGCATGGGCAATGGTCGCTATGGCAACTCCTACCGGGTAGTAGGTGCCGCCAGTGGTGGCCGTGGTAAGTATATAAGGGCGGGTTCGGGATAATTCGTCGCCACAGGACAACAGCAAGATCGCGAATATTAGGCCTACTGCAATATTTTTCATTAACGGTTCTGGCACTGTGGAAAGATTAACAAACCTTTCAGCACTATTGTTTTAATTAGCTGGCCCGCAGTCAGGTGCAAGTATTATGGGCCTTTCTCGGCACTTTAAGTGGCACCGATGAAACCATAATTTCTTTTAAAGCACAATATAAGCAAATCGAGCAGGAAGCAGCGGCTCGAATTTAGGAGATACGCTATTAGCGGTTCTGACGGGGTATGATTTGAACGGCTTGGGCAGTGCCACTTCCTGATTGTCTGCGAAACCCGCCACCAAGGAAGACTGCCTGCCCTCCGCCGGCCGGCGAGCCGATAAAGGAACGAATTGAGTTCTGCTGACCTTGTTCGCGTTGCGTGCGGTAGAACTCTCCCAGGGCTGTCAGCTCATCTTCAGTCAAATCGTAAGAGAGTATTTCCATGGAAGTTTGCGGATTACTTATGGCGCGCATTTCGCTGCGCATTTCCCTGGGATCAAAATCCTCTTGCTGAACTTGTTGCACCAATTCCATACGCGCCTGATTCTGGTCGGCGATCAAGTTGCTTAACGCACCAACCACTACTTCCATGCGTTCATCACTGACGTTCAGGGATTGCAAGAAGCCGCCGAATTGTGCTTGCAACGACATCAACTCACCTAACTCCGCCGGATCCATGTTGGCTAGTTGCTTGATCATATTCAGTCGTGGACTAGCGGTGGATGTTTCGGATTGTTGCCGTAATTCTTTGCTGAGCCTTTGCCGGATTTCAGTTTCCAGCCGCTGGTAGTCAGGATCTGTTTGTTGTTCCGCAATATGCAATTGATTGGAAACAGAGGTGAGTTGACTGCTTAAGGTCAGCAGTTCACTTTGTAGTTGTTGAATTTGATCCTCATAGCCTAATCGTTTCAAGCTATACTCTTCTACTTGTAACAACAGTTGCTTTACCTGCAGAGCATAGTCGGCCACTTGCTCTGTCTGCCGCTGATTCTTTGAGTACGCATAATAGGCAGAAGCGCTGCCGATACTGACGACAACAGCCACCAGAGCTAGGATAAATTTCATGGCGAAGGGTTTTTCTCATCCATTCCAAGGGTGTCCCTGGCATGACCGGTTAAGGGCTTTTCTTCTTCCAACTTGCTGATCAACAGGCTTGCTCCAACAAAAATGGAGGCAATAACGGTGATGCCTAATACTAGGGTAATACGAAAGAACATGACGATGTTGAAGCCGGAAAAATAAAATACCAATTCCGCTACCAGATTGACCAGTATCAGGGAGATGCCGAATGTGATCCAGACTGCTTTGCGCATAGACCAACCGTCAACAATTGGGATGATGAGTCGGGGCATTGCCTAGCTCGGAAACCCCTTAATTCGAGAGTAACAGTATTCCCTTAATGTGACTAGCGTTGCGCTCGGTGAATACCAGCACATCATCCAGGCCATCGTCGTTCAATTGCAGCGGGATAATGGCCCCAATGACAACCTCGGCTTGCAGGTCGATGCTAAGGTCAGCTGCTCGATCCTGGATAAGGTCCAGGTGTGGATTTCCGCCAATTCTAATCGCATTGATGGCTTTGCGTATATCGATTTCGTACTCGTCTCGATTCCTGTCGTAGTCCAATGTCTCTAAAAAATCGATAGAATCATCTTTAGGCTCGATCTGATTGAGAAAAATCTGCAACTGGCTGTTGATTAGAACTAGCAGATCCTCTTTGCTTAAGTCACGATCTAGATTGGCGACGCTGGTTTGAACTGTTTCCGAGGCCTCGTACTCCTTCATGTCATCCATTATTGCAAAGGCTGTAGTCGCCAGGCGAATAGCCGAGGGAAATTTTAGATTCACGGTAATTTTGCGGCTGGGCCTGCGCGCGAAGCGTTCACCGTCGTTTGGGTAAATAAAGGCTTCGATAGCGATGCTGCCGGAAAGAGCTAGCCAGACGAAGATGTCACCCACCGAGATAGATTCGACCCGCCATAGCCAGAGGTCCTTGAGCCCATCTTCGTTTTCATCGAACAGGAATGTGGTCAGCACATTGCCGCCAGAACGAAGCACCTGACGAGCTTGCTCGAAATTCATTCCATCGATAGTACCGGCGTACAGTGAGATCTTGCCACCTTCGCGCAATAACAAGTCATCGATGCCATCGCCGTCTATATCTTCAAGTATTTCTTCATGGACCATGGACAACAGGCCTGTGAGATTGGAAAAATCCACGTCATCGATATCGAAATAACTAACGCGCTGCTCGATCTCGGCAATATCGAGTGTGTAGCTGGGCGTGGCAGGGAAGTATTGTTTGGAATCCCCGTCGGCGAGAAACACATCCAGTCTTTCATCGGTACGGGAGATCAAGTCATCGAAACCATCGCTATTGACATCCCGAAGTTCCATTAATGGTATGCGTATCTCCTGGCCGATGCGGCGTTCCAACTGCGTAGAATTAAGATTAGTGCGCATTCGTGTATCGGATTGCACACTGAGCTTTGGTTGGTAATGGCCATCGCCATCGCTGACATAAATATTCAGCACACCGACGCCTGGTATGACTAGATCGGTATGACCATCACCGTTGACATCGCGGTTAAAATGAAGACGATAGAATCCCTTGCTCAGGTAACCATCCAAGCCAGACTTCACTACTTGGGGCGGCTGTATGGTCTGATCTTTAATATGCCACACTAGGACTTCGGTACCATCGATAAGCGCGACGATCGATGCAGAGCCCGAATCTGAGTAGGCAGAACTGATATTCCAGCCAACCGCGTCAGCCGTCAGTTCAAGTTCATCGAAACCCGATTCGAAGTTGAATCCTGTGGCGTCCTGAAAATAGACACGGATCACATGATCCCTCACTGTGATCAGATCATTGAGACCATCTGAATTGGTGTCGGCGATAATCATATGTTCAACGTCGGCTGACAATTGGAAAGTTTGCTGGGTAAAACTCAGTTCATCAGCGGCAACTAGACCGGGTATGGTCAAACAAAGACCTAGGTAGAGGAAGGCAGAAGAGTGGCTGCAGCAACTCATGGCGCTGCCACCAGCATTGTGGTGGTGGTCCCGTGCCGCAGCATCAGGTCGGGGTTGTCGTCGGTGTTTAGCTGCAATACCTTGAACTCGAACACAGTCCTCGAAGAGATGTATTCCCAGAAGGGCTGATCTGCAATACGTAGTTTCGAATCAATTTTCTTGGCGGCCAAGGTGCCATCTTTAGTCACGTACAGGGCATCATTGACCCCGTCCCCGTCCACATCGAATTGCATGGACATTTCCCCGGAAAGACCAAGGACGTCAGCCGCCGAAAAACTCTCTTCCATGGCGGTGTCGGGGCGTCGGTTAAATAATTGACCTGGTTCAACCTTGTCGCTGCCATACATCAGTTGCACACGATTGATACTTGCGTTGCGAATCACATCCACGATTGGGATTGTGTAATAGCTGACATTGAGGACTGGCGTAGAATCTAAGTTGCTGGTTAGGAAGTTGAGCCGAACATCATATCCCGAGAAGCGCATAATCTGACTTGGTTGGTCCAGTGTAAAGTGGCCATCCTTATTAATAAAGAAGCGGGCAGATCGATCTTTGCCATCGCCGGAGACGCGTAACAGATCCAGCCGCTGGTCCTGATTCATATCTATCAGTCGCAGGTCACCCTCGGTGTTGATAGATCCATACCAGTCTGGTTTGTCGTTGAACCCTGTCGTTGCATCCTGGTAATGAATATTCAATTGTCCGAGTCCATCCTCGCCAACATTGAGATAAACGATATCCACCAGGTCATCATCATTGAGATTCGCCAGTATCGCACTCGGCATCCACTGTTCGTTGTTCATCAGGTATTTGGATTCGCTCGCCTGCTCATTCCATTGTTCAACCAGGCCATTGTAAGGGGTAGCGGCTTGGAAACTAAGGTCGATTACCACACCTTCTTCGGCGTTAATGCTGAGGTCGACTGAGATTTCATCATCAAAAGTTGGGGGTGGTGGTAAATTCTCATTATTGGTGGAAAACCTCGATACCAACTCAAATTCTTCATGCTCGCTGCCTTTGAAAAATCCGTAAACGCCATCTCCCGGTAGTAGCAGGTCTACGAATCCGTCGTTGTTTATATCGGTGATGGAATCGATAAACTGCACCTGTTCTAGGTCAGGTACCGTGGCGATTAAATCCCATTGCAAAAGTTGTTTGATATTGCCGGCGTAACCTTCGCTAGCCGTCGATAAGCTGAATACAGCGCTACTGGTAAACAGGACTAATTCCATGCCCGGTTCTGGACGCAGATCTGCAAAGCCCACGGCAATGATCTCGGTTTTAATCTCTATGCGCTGAGGGATGGAGCTAAAGCTACCGTCGGGCTGTTGATGGAAGATGTGTAATTCCCGGCCAATACCCGGCCGATAATTCGACACAATAATATCTTTGCCACCGTCACCATTAACGTCTTCGGTAACGATCGTGCTCCAATTGTTGTCGCGCAACAACTCGAATGCTACGTAGTTGGATTGGGCGAAGCAGAATAACGGCAGTAGCGTTAAAGTTACAATCGTTACGAGAGTTCCGCTTGCAGAGTTTAATTTTTTGGTGTTTTGCTTCATTGCATTAATCAGAGGCTGCCTTCTTCTTCAATTAGTTCTCCATAGTCACTGGTAATATTAAACAGACCTAATAGGCTATGAGATCGTTCACCTTCTACCCGGCGATAGTCGTAAAAGGAAAACAGCCAAAAATCCAGAATCGACAAACTGCTGCTGGAGGGGCTTAGTGATGACTCATAGACTATTAACGGCCACAAGGAAAAACGGCTAATTCTTCGGCCTGGATCCCATAGGCGCACGTCAACATTTAACATCGACTGACCATCATAGACTCCCAGCACTACCCGATCCCCCAGGGAAAAATCCTGGTTCAGGCGGCTAATCAGATCTTGGGCTGAGTTCAAATTTACGCCATTAATGGTGAGAATCAAGTCGCCCACATTAATGCCCGCTGGCGGCAGTGGGCTATTGGCAAATATTTCAACGACGCGTGCTGCTGCCAGATCTGTTTGATTGCTTAGGCTCACGATCTCGGTTCGATATCCGGCCCGGCTTGCGATTGGATCTATTCGATATAACTCCCGTGGAGGTGGACTGCCGCCAATCATTCTGCCAATAACGGTGGCTTCGAATACCACGGTATTGCGTCTCACTCGAAAGTTAAATTCGGACTCCGCCTGGGTCTGTTGTTGCAGAGCTAACACCACATCGGGGCTGTTGGTTGCCAGGCCGTCAATGGCGAGAATGACGTCTCCCACCTGAATTCCGGCTGAACCGGCCGCACTATTCGTTGCTACACTGCGCACTCTCACGCCTGGTAAGACTTCAATATTGGTCAGGGAGTCACTTTCGTTAGAGGAGATCTCCAGGCCAAAATCGATGTGGGACTGACTAGAAGTACTGGTACTT
>JADFOC010000136.1 GCA_022563075.1 Pseudomonadota bacterium | reverse complement strand
CAAACTGGAAAAGCCGCTTGGCCTCACCACTACGGGTAAAGACAAAGAATTCACCCTGGGAGTTGGTTGCCACACCCATGGCTTCGCCCATGTAGAGACCGTCCGGCATTTTTATGAAATTGGGCACCGACTCATAGGCGATGCGCGGAGCCTCCGGTGTTTGGGCAGCAACTGAACCGGATAAAAACACGGAGCTCGCTAGAAATAGTGACAAGCCAATGAAAAGAGCGTTGCAATTGCGTTGCATGGGATTCTCCTGGACAGGTTAATTGGCGCGAGCACAATGCAGCACTTGACCAAACAGTCTGCTGGCGGATTGGTACCGCCTTCTTTAGTTTATTTTTGTCATGCCAATCTTGGTCATTGTGCACAATGTATTAAATAGGGACACATGGTGCTTTTAGATTGTTTTTCCCAAAAATCTTCGTCGCCGATGGTTAGTTACTTTGAGTCTTCGAATTGCCAAATACCCTACCATCTTAATATGTTTTTTGTCAAAGCGCATGATGAATTCGACCCGATAAACCACGCGCTCTGACATGGCTTATTTATGTCGATTCTGTTCTAAAACTCGAATTTGTAGAGGAGGTAATTATTGGTAGCGGCCAATTTCTGCCGGCTCGACATTTAAAGCACCGCACATTCGTTGGCGCCGGTTCTAGGGTATGGCGGAGCCACTCTGTGGCGCATTGTCGTCGGGAGACCCGAACGCCTGTTTGAATTCTGGCTGCAACCCTTCCCAGGGTCCATTTAGTGTATACACAGCGCTAGTCAAGCTATCCACCTGACCTCCGAAGATTCGATCAAATAGATAGGCCCCCACCGCCAATGGCAAATTACCGGTTAACAAGCCAATCCAGGGAATATTGTCACCTACCGGCAGAGTCACGTACATTTCCCCCAGAATTGTTTCATTGACCAGATCGATCTCGCCAGTTATTTGATACAGACTGGACGGTCCGGAAATTACCAAGCGGTCTTCGATTTTTGCCAGTCCATTCTCAAGCATTACTGCACCGGTAATCTCATCATAGGCGAGTCCGTCACGAAACAGATCATCACTAAAGCGCAGGCGACGCATGATGGCGTCGAAGTTTATAATGCTGATCAGCTTAAGCGCGCCAGCGGCGCTGCCACCCTGCTCGAACCTCCCATCTTCAATTTCAAATGCTAACTCTCCGCTCAATGTCGATGCGGCAAAGAAAGCGGGTGTACCAGGCCAGTTTACATTCGTGATAAAAACTGCCGAACTACTCTCTAAGCTGTCCGCATAGCCATTGGCTGTTAACACATCTGCCAGGTCGTCCGCATACAAGACACCTGAAAGTTCGCTGTGATGTTCGATCCCGTCGAAGCGCCAACTAAAGTGCGTCAGCAATCGACTGGAACCCGCAGCCACGTCTGCGGCAACTTGTTCCACTTTACCCATGCCGGCGCGCAAGCCTCTGAAATCGAAACTCAGATCACTGAATTCGGCTCCGCGGGTCGTGGGATCTAAGGTAAATTGCCAGCTACCGTATGGGCGCTCGCCGATTCTGAACTCACCGATGTCAATTTTCATTTTTGGTAAATCTCGAGGATCAACCTGTGCCAGTGCATCGATACGTGGTCCCTTGGGTTCATCTTCTCTGGTCGCAGTAATCGGCGCCCCATCCTCGGCGGCTACCGGCATCACTTCTTCTGGATCTCCGGGTAGTCGCAAATAATCCAAATTCAGCTCAATATAGCCATTCTCTGCATACGGTATATTTATCTGACCCTGTACCGCCTCACTGCTTAGACCCACATTCCAGGCTTGTTGCGCGGCATTACCTTCGATTCGCAAAGCCACATTCGGTAACTCCTGATCAAAGATCTGCAACACCTCGATGGCGATGTCGACGAAAGCAATCGAGTTACTCAGATCCGATGCGGGACTTCCAACCGAGTTAAGCTCGTCAAGAAAACTGATCCACTGTTCAAAATGAAAGCGGTCCATCTCACCGATTATTGCCAGCCCCTCGGTTTCAGCGCTGGCCAGGTTTCGCAGTTGCGCATAATTCTCGCCCAGATAGACCGTGCCATCGTTTAGCTGCCCTTGTTGCAACTCTAAATCAAACGCTAACTCAGCACCCAGCGTTCCAGAAATGTGTTGATCACTTTCACCAAATTCCAACTCCAGGTGCAAGACCATTTCTTCTTCGGCAGACTTAGTGAACGGATGGGGCAGGGAGAGCGCAGCGCCCACCAGGGAGGAGTCGATAACTAGCGTATTGTTAGCATTTCTGTCTGCGCCCTGATCCAGGCGCAAATGGGCTGCATAGTTAAACTGGCCGTCCATTTTGCTCAGTAAATCTCTGACAAAGCTGCTCTGTAGCGGCCAATCGATCAACTCAGCCGGGGTGGCCGAGCCAAGTGCGTCAACAAAAATAGTTTGAATGTCACCATCTATCGATTGAGAGGACAGTTTTATTATAACCGGATGATCAAACAACAGCCCGGTGAGCTCACTGTGTTCCAGACCGGTGGTGGTGTCGTAGATTATCGGGCCAGATACATGCTCTACTTCTAGGGCATACTCAGGAATGATAAATTTATTTTCTTTAAAAGTAATATCCAGTCTTACATCGGTGTCATATTCCGATCGATTCAGCGGCACCGCTACCTTAATATCAGCGACAAAATCACCTTCTGTTTCCCAATTTGCAAACGTGTTCTTGAGACCTTCCCCAACGGGAGCATTTTGCAAATAAGCCAGCCCCCTTGCCGTCGCGCCCGCCACCTGCCCATGTATGGATACCCAGTTCTCATCTTTGTTATTACGACGAATTTCTCCGATAACATGCCCCATCTTGATACCCATGCTACTGCCGCTGAGTACTTCGATGTCGATATTGTTGTCATCGGTGATCACCAATGCTGAAAGCTCCTGCAAGTCCGGCCAATCATCGCTGAAACTTAGTTCACCCGCAGACATCAGGTAGAAACTTTGAAATGTCTTGCTAGCGGCCGCCGATCCTTGCAAGGTGGAACCGCGGAATATGACACCGCTATTTCGCACTTCACCACCTAGAATTGCTCGATCTAACCATTGCATGGTGGTTTTTAATTTGGCATCTAACTTTGGCGCGTTTGGCAATACCAGGGATTTTTGCGCGGCATCCAGTCGCAGTGCGCCCACCAGTAACTCCAGCTGAGATTCCCGCTCACCTTCGAGCGGCCGGTTAAGCGTCGATGAAAATTGAACACGGCCATCGATGAGTTCGGATTTCGCCACAATCACACTACTCACTATCTTGAGCATCTGTCCGTGGGCTAGATCCAATCGAAAACCGAGACTGCCATTGGCATAATCGAAGTCCCAGGTATCGGTGAATATATTCGGAATATTGATGCGGAACTCTTCCGATTCCACTTCAGCCAGACCGATGGCCTGCCGAGCAGTGTTATCATAATCGACTTCAACATAGCCATTAAGGCCCCACATGGCAGGTGAGCCAAGCACCGAGGCTACATCGACACTCACCAGATTTGTCTTCAGCAACATATGCTCATCACTGTCTTCGCTCAATGGCAGATAGAGACTGAGATTTTCGAGTGCACCTCTTGGCGAGTACAACTCGACCTGTTGCCGAATATCGTCATTTAGTAAACCGCTGCGAACAGCGAACTGCGAGAGCATCGATATATCGATATTGTCAGCTCTAGCGGTGATACTCTGTCCGGGCGCCCAATAAAGGTACGCATTAAACCGGGTCCAATCTAGTTCTTCCCAGGAAACCGACATGTCCGCAAGCGCCAATTCCCAATGCCCTTCCTCCATTCCTCTTTTCAAACTCGAGGTGCCACGAATATTATTAAGGACCGATAGCTCAGAGTCATCTACTAATAAAGTGACACTGTCCACCTTCGCATCTGAAATAATTTCACTGATTTGACCGTCGTCGAAAGCAATCCAAAAATCACCGCCACCGATGATTTGCTGTATAGCGACACGACCAAATTTCTGTCCGCTGAATAAATCTGAGTAGTCTGCTGCAGGGAGAGTGACATGAAGCCACCCGTCGATGTCGGCGAGATCGTTCCCTTCCACTTCAAATGAGAAAGCAATTTGTTGGCTATTTTCTTCCAGATTAGCGTTGACGTGCAGATAATGAGTCTGGCCTCGGTTTTGAATCGTTGCCAAGCCATTGTTAAAACTGAAAGTATTCCCATCTTGCGTTTTTATGTTAATCGCCACATTACGCAAATCGAGGCGCGAAACGCGCATCAAGGATTGATAGATGCTATTCAAATCGACACTGGCACCATTTGCAATGCTTAGTCCGCTCAGTTGCCATCCACCAGATTCAGTCTGTTCAACGTTTATTTCCAGCGTTTCCACTACAAAATCTTCGAGCACCCATCGTCGCTGCCAGAGGCTTCTTGGGATATCCACAATCAACAATGCACTGTTAAACCCCAGTGCACTGGCAGCAGGATTGGCGATTTGAATCTGGCCATCAGGCACCAGCAAACTGAGGCCATTTACCCGGATAATTGGATTGAAACCCTCGAAACTACCGGTAACGGACTCAATACTCACCGGCAATCCAGTGAGCGCGAAGATCTGTTCTTCAAAAAATGCAGTATAACCAGACACGGCGGGCATGAATTGGCGACCGGCGCTGACGTAGGCTGCCGTCAGCACCAGTGCTACCACTAGCAACATCATGACTTGCTGGCGAATCTTCTTGAGAATAGCTTTTGGCATGCTAGTGGTATCGATACTGGTCTCTCGTTGGTTTAGCGGTACACAAATCAGGCTGGCAAGAGAATCCAGCAGACACAATCTGTATAGCGCAGGCTTCCTGAACCGGAACTGAAAAGCGTGGACAAAGTAGGGAAGCTAAGGCATCACTGCATTGTTCAGAGGTGCCCTAGTAAAGCACTACGTCAAATTGTTCTTGAGTATACATCGGTTCCACCTCGAATTTGACCGTCTTACCCACTAATTCTTCCAACTCGCTGAGCGTATCTGACTCTTCATCCAGCAATCGATCGACTACCATCTGCGAAGCCATCACCAGCAACATATCATTCTCATAAGCACGTGTTATCCGCAAAATCTCGCGAAATATTTCATAGCATACGGTTTCTGCAGATTTTTGCGTGCCTCGCCCTTGACAGGCAGGACAATGAGTATTCAAGATCTGACCAAGGCTCTCTCTGGTACGCTTGCGTGTCATCTCAATTAGACCCAATTGGGAGATGCCGGTAATGGCGTGGCGAGCATGATCTTTTTCCAGCGCCTTAGACAGCATACGTTGCACCTGACGTTGGTGTTCCGGGTCCTGCATATCGATGAAGTCGAGAATAATAATACCACCCAGGTTTCTTATCCGAAGTTGACGGGCGATGGCTGTTGCCGCTTCCAAATTTGTTTTAAGGATCGTTTCTGCGTGATTACGGCTACCGAGATAGGCTCCAGTATTTACATCGATTGTGGTCATGGCTTCGGTCTGGTCGATAATGAGATCACCACCTGATTTTAACTTTACCTTACGTCCCAGTGCCTTATTGATTTCATCTTCGATGTTATAAAGATCGAATATTGGCCGGTCACCCTCGTAGGTTTCTACCTTGGTGGTTAACTCGGGGATGAAATCTTGCAAAAATTGAGCGATCTCTGCATAGGATTTTTCATTGTCCACGCGGATCTTTTCAACTTGCGGCGTAATCAGATCCCGTACCGTTCGTATATAAAGTGGAACATCGTGATACAGGGATTTTATGGCGTTGCAGTTCTCGATTTGCTTTTCAACTTTGGACCACAGCCGACGCAAAAAACGAATGTCTTGTTTGAATTCCTCAGGCCCGATTCCTTCTGCCGCGGTTCGAATAATGAATCCACCCTCATCGTCTTTGCATTCTTGGGCAAGGCAGTCCTGCAACTGAGCTAACAACCGTTCCCGCTCTGCTTCATCTTCCAGGCGTTGCGATATGCCCAGATGTTTGCTGCGAGGCAGATAGACCAGGTTCCGAGCAGGCAGAGTAAGGTGTGTGGTCAGTCGTGCGCCCTTGGTACTGATGGCATCCTTGGCAACCTGCACCACCAGAAACTGATCATCGCGCAGCAATTCCTGTATCGCCGGATGCGCGTTATCACGCACCTCAAATCCGTCTGCATCGATGGGAGAAATGTCAGAAGCATGGATAAATGCAGCTTTGTGCAAGCCAATATCGATGAAGGCGGCATCCATGCCAGGCATGATGCGCACGACCTTGCCTCGAAAGATATCGCCGACATGGCCTCGATTGTTGTGGCGTTCGATAAAAATTTCCTGCGGCAGGCCATTTTCTATGAGCGCAACTCTGGTCTCCATAGGAGTGACATTGATGAGTATCTCTTCGCCCAATTTACTGTCCCATCTCAGGTTGCCAACACTCGATACCGAAATCTCGTAGTAACTGTGCTGCCTCGAACAACGGCAGCCCCATGACCCCACTGTAACTACCTCTGAGGTGTTTCACAAATACCGCGGCATGACCTTGAATAGCGTAGCCGCCTGCTTTACCCACCGGCTCTCCACTGTGCCAATATTGTTCGGCTTCGCGCCGATTAATAGATCGAAAAATTACCGTAGAATCAGACAGGATCGTTTTATGCCGTGACCGGGTCGCGACGGCAACTGCCGTCAGCACATGATGTTCTCTAGCTGACAGCTGCAAAAGCATGCGCACGGCGTCTGCCTGATCTTCCGGTTTTCCTAAGATCTCCTGATCGCACAGCACCACCGTATCGGCGGCGATAATGACCGATTCACTAGCTGTGGCCAGGCGGCGCAGAGCTGACTCGGCTTTATTGGTGGCCAGGCGCTGCACATAGTCCGGCGCCGACTCTGCTATCAATTGTGCTTCATCGACATTCTGGCTTGCCACCCGAAAGCTTACGCCTATCTGGGAGAGTAGTTGCTTTCGCCGAGGTGAGGCCGAAGCCAGAACTAATCGTCGCGCGGTCATGGATAAACAGTACTATCTTTGGCTAATGCACATAAAAACTTCGGCGGATTTGTCGCAGCAATTGAAACAGGGATGGCCAGATGACAGCACTGGTAAGAGCCGCCATAAGAAAAATAAGA